>CBEVTG010000357.1:0-3053 GCA_965552745.1 uncultured bacterium | reverse complement strand
GAAAAGGAACGAAGCCAGGCCGCTTGCCATAATGAGCCCGGCCACGATTCCGTAGAGGGCAGGGTGTCCCATCTGTAGCGCAATCTGCCTGCCCAGGAGCGCCGCCGGAACCGTGAACACACCGTAGCGCAGCACTCCCATCACCAGGCCCGGCCATCCCCGCTGCATACCTTCGAAGGCGGGTCGCAGGAGCTGGAACGGGACCATCGTCAGGCACGCCAGCGGACACATCCACAGAACGACGCGCGTCAGATCGGCGGTCATCTCTGTCTCGGCAAGGAACCGGGCGATGATCGGTCCAGCCCCCAGGAGGAGCGGCGTCACCAGGAAGGCACAGTACGCGGCCGAAGCGCCAAAAACCTGCCTCAGTCCCTTGCGGATGGCGGCCAGATCCTGTTCACCGAAGCGGCGCGCCACGAATGGCAATACAGCCACAGCAGCGGCGATGATCGGCATCAGCATGAACAGCAGGATGCGATAGAAGATGCCGTAAGCGGCGATCGATTCGGTGGCGTACGGCTGGCCTGCCAGCAGACCGTTGACGAGGAAGGCCTCCACGGCCATGAGGGCATAGGTGAGCGCGGCCGGCACGGCGAGACCCAGGATCGAGCGCAGCGGATGGGGGTCGAGTTCGGGTGAGGTGTCCTCCTCGCTCGCCCTGCGACCTGCTTCGTGGAATGAGGCACGGCGCTTGGCGTAGATGAGCCCACCAAAGCGCCCGAGTATGGTCGAGAGCGCGATTCCGAACACGCCCCAATGGAACACGAATGTGAACACCGTGTTGAGGATTATGTTAATGATGTTCGACCAGATCCCCGCCCACATCGTAGAACGGGTGTCCTGGTGCGCCTTGACGATTGAATCCGGGATGATCGACCAGAACGCTGTGAAGGCCGATCCACCGACGAGCACGCCAGCGTAGATGGAAAAGAGGCGCGCCGTCCTGGGGTCGAGCCCCAGATGGCTTCCGCCGATTAGAACCCCTGCAGCCAGGACCAGAAAGACAAACACCAGGGCCCAGATGATACGGCGGGTCGCCGCCAGGAGCTGGTCGATGCGGGCCCCCGCTCGGGCTCCCATGGCGCGCGACAGATTCGAGGTCAGGCCTGTGGACACACCCACCCAGCAGGCGATCAGCAGGAATTCGAGCGGGATCGAAAGCCCGATCGCAGCCACCGCGGCGTCCCCCAGGTGGACGGCATAGATGGTATCGACAAAACTGAACAGCGCCCGCATCCAGAATGACACCACGAGAGGGGCCGCCATCTGGAGAATCGAGGGGGCGGCCCCGGAGCGCGCGGGTGCCGCGGATCCTTCGGAGCTGATGCTCGGCATGAACTTCTAATAGTAACGCTGAATCGGGTTCCGGGTAAGGGAGGGGAGTGAGTCGGAACTACTTATTGACCGTGATGCGATTCTTTCCTTCGCGTTTGCTCTCGTAGAGAGCCCCGTCGGCACTCTCTATGAGGGTTTCCTTGGGCTCTCCGGTCGACACCGTGATCCCGGCGCTGAAGGTGATCTGGAGGGGCACGGGATTTCCACCGGAGCTCGACAGTTGCATTTTCTCGACCGCGATGCGCAGTCGCTCGAGCGATTTCGCTGCCAGAGAGAGCTCCGTTTCCGGATAAATGATGGCGAACTCCTCGCCTCCGTAGCGGGCCACCACGTCGGTGGTACGCACCATGGTCAGCAACAACCGGGCGAGGGCCCTCAGCGCAACGTCACCGGTTTGATGGCCATACCGGTCGTTGATCGGCTTGAAGTTGTCGAGATCAAAAAGAGCCAGGCAGAACGGTTTCTTGTAGCGCGCGAACCGGTTGATTTCGTAGTCGAGCCGTTCCTGGAAGAAGCGGTGATTGTAGAGCCCCGTGAGTCCGTCTCTCAGCGCCAGATCCTGGTTCACCTTGGCACGCTCGAGCCGGGATACTACTCTCGCCACCAGCTCCTCCGGCAGGACTGGCTTGGTGACATAATCGTCCGCTCCCGCCCGCAGGGCCCGTACTTTGTCATCGAGCTGGCTTCGCGCGCTGACGAAGACGACAGGCACGAGCTGCAGCTTTGGATTGGAACGGATAGTGGTCAACAGCTTTCGGCCGTCCATGTCCGGCAGCATGATGTCGAGTATGACGAGGTCCGGCACGTGATCGCTGACGAACGCCAGCGCCTCCGACCCGCTGAAGACGGAGTGGATATCACAGCCGGCGCGGTTGAGGCTGGCCTTGATCGCCTTTTGCGTGACCTGCTCATCGTCCACCACCAGCACCAGAGGACGATCTTCCGTGCGTACGGCGGTCTCGGGCACCGCATGGGTGAACAATGTGTTGCGCAGATGCTTCTCCCGTCCCATGACTCGGGTCGCGTCATACGTCCCCACGCGCAGGCTGGCCGCGATCCACTGCAGGCATTCCTGTGCTTCGGACAGGATGCTCTCTGCTCCGATGGGCGGCACGGCTGATTCGAGGATGTTATTCATCGCCACCTCGAACAGCTTGCCGAGAGTCGATAGCTCCGGGTAACCGCCGATGGGACCGCTGCCCGCAAGAAAATGCGCAGCGCGTTGAATGGTGCGTGCCCGATCTCGGATGGGCTCCCGTGGATCGATGTTCCCCATGGGCTTCAAGCGGTCGCTGATTTCGGCGATGAATGCCTCCTTCAGAACCTGCGCTTCCTCAGCGGAGAGCTCGCTCAAGCTCGCCGAGGAATTCTTCGTGGCCGGTTTTTTCTGGGTGGCACCGGCATCCGGCACCTGGATCAGATCATCACTGCCCCAGCTGGCGAGGCGCACTCCACCTGCATCCGCCGATTTCGCACGCTCCAGAGCATCGCGCGTGGCGGAGAGAAGATCCTGCCGGGTTGAGGCAGTCTCGGGACACCCGGCTACGCCGGACGACAGGGTGACACTGGGCAGGTTTGAGCCGCGGATGATGGTGTGAACCTTCGTCAGCATTCTCTTCATGACGTCTGCGGCCAACAGCAGGCTCGTCTGGCACAGAATGATCCCGAATTCCCCTCCGGAGAGCCAGGCGGCGAGGTCGGTGCGCCGGACCTGTTCA
>CBEVTG010000356.1:0-3068 GCA_965552745.1 uncultured bacterium | reverse complement strand
ACCTCATGTCCATCACCGCGAAGTATGGTCCCTACCAACTCAGAGAGGGCGACTGGGCTACTCAGAAGGAAGCTTTCGCGGATGTTGTCGTGAACACGCTGGCGGATTACGCGCCCAATATCCGAGACATCATTCAGCAGCGACACGTTCTCTCCATGCCGGACCTCGAGAGCATATACGGATTGCCCGAGGGTAATCCGAATCATGGAGAGATGAGCCTCGACCAATTCTTCCACATGCGACCGATTCCAGGGTATGCTCGACATCGAACACCCGTCGACGGAATGTATCTCTGCGGCGCGGGCTGCCATCCGGGTGGCGGCGTCAGCGGCTTGCCCGGCCACAACGCAGCGCGTGAGATCCTGAAGGATTCGAAGTAGCCGGCGTAAGGGTATAGGCCAGCTTCAGGCTTCGCGGCGTGCGAGTGCCAGGAATGGTGGTCCAGCGGCGGGCACCGGACTGACCTGCCGTGCAGCTTGAGATCTCATCCTGATAAAGGAAGGGGAGGAGAAGCAATGCGGGCACGGTTACGAATTCTACGAGGAGTGCTGTTTGGGATCTGCGTGAGTGCCGTTGCGCTGGGCACAGGTGCGGGGACCACGACTCCACCGCCGGGCCTACGGCACCATACACCTCGAGTGCATGCTTTTACCAATGCGCGCATCGTGTCGGCACCGGGTGAGGTCATTGAAGCGGGTACAGTCGTCATACGCGATGGCAACATCGTCGATGTAGGCGCCAGGGTGCGTCCACCAACCGACGCACGGGTGTGGGACATGTCGGGGAAGATTATCTACGCCGGCTTCGTTGATCTTTCGACCGGCTACGGCATGCCCAAGGAGAAGCTCGAGCGAGATTCCGGTCCCCACGGAGGCGAGCAGGTCCAGAACAAGGCAGCCGTGGTGGGATCCCCCTATTGGAACAGAAAGATATCGCCACAGATTAACGGCGCCCACATCTTCAAACCGGATGTGGAGGCGGCAAAAACACTCCGCGGGCAGGGTATTACGCTGGTCATGACCGTGCCGCCCGATGGGGTGATCGGCGGCACAGGTGCACTGGTCACTACGGGTGATGGTCCTGCAAATGACCTCGTCGTGAAATCTGACGTGGTGCTCGGCGTCAGGTTCCCTCCGCGCGGGAGCGGGGATGACACTTACCCCAATTCGCTCATGGGTATTTTGACCCTGTTACGTCAGAGCTTTCTTGACGCGGATTGGTACCTGAGGGCGACCGCGGCGTGGGAAAAGGATCATTCATTCAAGCGTCCGGAAGCGAACGACGCCCTCGAACGGTTGTCCGAACTCCGAGCAGAAAAGATTCCACTCCTGATGTTCACCAAGGATGACAAGGCGTTCCTGCGCTCGGCCCGACTGGCCACGGAGATTGGATTGCCGGCCATCATACGTGGATCGAACTATGAATACCGTCGCATCGACGCCGTTAAGGGAACTGGATTGCCGATATTGCTGCCGCTGGATTTTCCGGAATCACCGGCGGTGAAATCCGCGGACGAGGCGTTGCAGGTCGATCTGGAAGAGATGCGCCACTGGTACCTGGCACAGGAGAATGCTCTGACACTGCATCGTGCCGGTGTCGAGTTTTCGTTTACATCGGATGGATTGAAAGACAGGGGGAAATTTCTGGGCGCCATTCGCAAGACGGTCAAGCGCGGTCTACCAGCCGACGCGGCGTTGGCTGCCTTGACGACGGCACCGGCGGAGATCATCGGACAAACCGAGCGTTTCGGGACTGTGGCATCCGGCAAGGCTGCGAACCTGGTCATCACCGATGGCGATCTCTTTGAAAAGAAGACGAAGATCGTCGAGACCTGGGTGGACGGGAACCGTTACATCGTCAACGCGGAACCGGAGGTGGATGTCCGTGGCACCTGGAACGTGACGCTCGCTGGCAGCGAGGGAGCGGACGGTACAGTGACGCTGACGCTCGAAGATGATATGACGAAGCCATCCGGAAAAATGAGCATGGCGCAGGACGTCGACATCAAGAACGTTGATCTTTCAGGCGCGCTGCTCTCCTTCACCGTTGATGGTGAAGCACTCGGGAATCCGGGCATTGTGCAGATGAGTGCCATTGTTGAACCGAAGCAGCTCATCGGACAAGGTGTCTGGGCGGATGGTAACCGTTTTACGTGGCTCGCTACAAAGACGGCTCCGTGGAAAGCGGAGCCGGACACCACTGAAAATGATGATGCCGAGCGGTTACACCTGACTCCGCGCTATCCCGAGGGTGCGTTTGGTCTCGAAGCTATGCCCGCGCAACCGGAGCTGATCGCTTTTACAGGGGCTACGATCTGGACCAGCGCAAGCCAGGGCATTCTGGAGAACGCGACCCTGCTCGTCGCCGAGGGGAAGATCGCGGATGTCGGATCGGGAGTGAAGGTCCCGAAGGACGCCGTCGTGGTGGACGTCACAGGCATGCACATTACATCGGGGCTCATCGATTGCCACTCTCACTCCGCCATCGAGGGTGGTGTCAATGAAGGCACCCAGACGATCACCGCGGAGGTGAGAATCGGCGACGTGGTGGATCCCACCGACATCGGAATCTATCGCCAGCTGGCCGGTGGTCTCACGACGGCCAATCTTCTGCACGGCTCGGCCAACGCCATAGGCGGTCAAAACCAGGTGATCAAGCTTCGATGGGGTGCCACGGCCGAGGAGATGAAGTTCGTGGGTGCCCCAGCTGGAATCAAGTTCGCGCTGGGAGAGAATGTCAAACAGAGTAACTGGGGCGATGACTATGTCACACGTTATCCGCAGACGCGTATGGGCGTTGAGCAGATCATTCGTGACGGCTTCCAGGCGGCCACTGATTATCGGGAGAAATGGGAACGCTACGACAGAACGCGCGAAGGGATGCCGCCACGGAGAGATCTCGAGCTCGAGGCCCTCGCTGAGATCATGAGGGGCGATCGGTTGGTGCACAGTCACAGTTACCGGCAGGATGAAATCCTGATGCTGACGCGTATTGCCGAGGATTACGGATTCACCATAGGTAGCTTTCAGCACATTCTCGAGGGCTACAAGGTGGCGGATCGGCTGGCG
>CBEVTG010000355.1:0-3075 GCA_965552745.1 uncultured bacterium | reverse complement strand
TCTCTCCGGCAGCGTCCTGGACCTCCTTCAGCACCGCCTTAAGACGATCCTCGAACTCTCCGCGGAACTTGGATCCCGCGATCAGAGCTCCGATGTCGAGGGTGACGACGCGCTTGCTACGGAGTCCCTCGGGAACATCGCCGTCGACGATGCGGCGGGCCAGGCCCTCCGCGATGGCGGTCTTTCCGACGCCCGGCTCTCCAATGAGAACCGGGTTGTTCTTGGTGCGCCGCGACAGGACCTGCATGACGCGGCGGATCTCCTCGTCCCGGCCGATGACCGGATCGAGCTTGCCCCCGCGGGCCAGTTCCGTGAGGTCGCGACCGTAACGCGCCAGGGCCTGGTACTTGTCTTCGGGATTCGGATCGGTGACGCGGTGGCTTCCCCGCACCGAGACGAGAGCATCGAGGATGGCCCTGGGGGTCACACCGAGGCGCTGCAGCGCTTCGCGGAGCCTTCCCTCCGCCTTCTCCACAATGCCCAGCAGGAGGTGCTCCGTGCTGACGTACTCGTCGTTGAATTCTCTCGCCTGCTCGAAGGCACGATCGAGCACGCTCTTGAGGACAGGGCCAATGCCGGCGGCATTTGATGCGCCGGTAACGCTCGGCAAGCTCTCCAGGATCCGGGACGCTTCGCGCCCCAACTCCGCGGCATCCACACCCAGCTTCTGCAGGATCGATCCGACCACACCGCCGTCCTGTTCCAGAAGGATGGACAGCAGGTGAGCGGGGACGATTTCCGCATGACCGCCCGATTCGGCTCCTGCCTGAGCCTTCTGCAGCGCCTCCTGGGCTTTGATGGTGAGCCGGTCCAGTCGAATCATCTGTTTATTTCTCCGAGAGTTACGGGAAGTTCAGTGCTCTGACCATAAGAGCGCGAGTCTCTCGCGTCAAGGACTCGGGGAAGATTTGACCCTGGAGAAGCCCGAAACTACGATGGGCCCGCCATCCACAAGATCGCCTTCCGATCCGAGATGAGACTGACGCCCTTAGTCCCTGCATCCTGCAAGCGGCACCTCGGAAAGAGAGGTTCGGCCACGCACTGGACCGGGACGGCGGTCGGAGTGCTTGCGGCCGCTGTTTTCGGAGGCTCCTGCGCCCCCGCCGGCCTGGAGATGCAACAGGCCGTGATCTGCTTCATCGAGGCCACCCAGGACCAGAATGGGGACCGCTGGATCGGCTGCGCTGCTGATGACCTCGCCGACGACCTGCTGGGGCCAGTTTCCAGCGAATCGCCTCAGGAGCGCCCGCGGGCTGCCGGAGAGCGCCTCCAGGCCGTGGCGCGATCCTTCCTCGAGCAGCGCAAGACCGGAAGCATCGACCTCTCGGGATCAAACGGGCTCGTTCTGACCCACTTTTTGTCTCTGGGGCGTGGTGCCTACTACGTGTTCGGCGAGCCGCGCCAGGAGGAAGGGGTGGATCTCCTGCGCATGGAGGTGCGGCTTTTTTATCAGATGATCGATTACCCGGATCACCGCAGAAAAGGGCAGATCCTGTGGCGGCTGGGACGTCCCCTGGGAACCCTCTATCCGATCATCTTCGGGATGACGAGAGTCGGCGAGCGCGAGGAGCTGTCCCGCGTGGAGGTCGACTGGATTCTCGAACGGGATGCCTCGGAACGCTGGCGCGTGCGCGGGGGGAGCCTCTTACCGGAGAGCGCCGTCTACGCCACCAGCGGCGCCTGAGCACGCCCCAAAATCACCTGCCGGCGCGCAGCGTCAACTTCAGGCGTGACCGTTTCTCATGAAATCGGTGATCATCCGGCGCACCTTGCGGGTGTCGGTCAGGAACACGTGATGGCCGGAAGAGCGCAGCATGACAAGGCGGATGTTGTCATACATGGCAGGCAGCGGCTGGATGTGGCCGAACGGGGCGACCTGATCGCGGCCACCGTGAATCATCAAGACCGGGATCTTGCCGAGGCTCGGTAGCACTGGATCAATGCGGTAGCGCAACAGGCAGTGCTCGATCGTCGAAGTGAGAGAGCGCAGCGTGAATTTGCGGCAGTCCACCACCGAAGCCCAGGGCATCGACAGAAAGGACCGGATGGTCAGCTTCCAGCCGGTGCGCCTCGCCTGCGCAAGATTCTCCCGCATCGACTGCTGCCCGAGCAGCTGCCGGTAGGAAGGAGATCCTAGCCAGTAGATGCGGTGCGCCAGATCGCTGTTCAGGTAGCGGGGCAGGTTCATCAGCACGAGCCGGTCAATCCCCTGCGGGTAGCGCCGGGCGTACTCGATGGCGATGATGCTCCCCAGAGAGTGGCCGACGAACGACAGCGGCCGATCGGCCAGGCCGAGCCTTTCAATGAACCCCCTCAGGGCCTCCAGGTAGAACTCCGGCGTGTAACGAACATCCGGCTTGGGCGAGCGCCCGAACCCCGGAAGGTCCGGCAGAATGAGCCGGAATCGCCGGGCCAGGGGAGCCGCCTTGCGCATCCAGTAACGATGCGAGCCTGTAATGCCATGCAGGAAGATGAGCGGGTACCCGTCTTCAGGACCCAGGGAGACGTGAAAAACGGGCAGACTCCGGGGATCCGTCCCGGTATCGGGTGCGCTTTCTCCCACCTGGGGCGCCGTTCGCACCCCTTCAGATGCTTCCATCATTCCTTGGATTCGGACGTGCAGGCCAACCTGCGTGAGGAACGGCTTTCAATCTATCAAGAGGTCAGCGAGACCGTCAAATCGGACGGGCGACCGGGCTGGCTCCCGGGGAGAAGCGAGGTTCTGGAAATGGCGTCACGAACATCGATGTAACCATTAGTTATATTTAACTGGCTCCCCCTGTTTCCGCATAACCTCCGGTCCACGAAACTACTGTTCATCATTGAACTTTTGGGAAATCACCGTATAAGAAACATATCGTTTTCTGTAATTAAATGGACATCCAAAGAGTGGCACATCGCGGCCGCGTTAGAGAGACGACCGTCCGGGGGCTGTCCCGCCCCGTATGGGGGTGTACCCTCGCTCTGCTGATCTGTGCCCTGCCTCAAGGCCGGGCGCTGGCCGAGGAAATCGACCTCAAGATCCACTGGATCGAGCCGGCCTGGGTGCCGGCATCGACCGGAGGCACCGTCCAG
>CBEVTG010000354.1:0-3076 GCA_965552745.1 uncultured bacterium | reverse complement strand
AGGCTCGGTTTTGAAAATTGAAACTCCGGGCGGCGGCGGCTGGGGCAAAGCCCGGAAAGGGCGGAGGCGGACCTAACGCCGGCGCGCGCCACGCACGGTGAGCACCGGGACGGAGCTGGTTCGAATCACCTTCTCAGCAGTGCTCCCGAGCAGGGCGCGCTCCAGGCCGCTGTAGCCGTGCGCTCCCAGAACGATCAGGTTGGCGCGGTGCTTCCGCGCGGAGGCGACGATTTGCTTGGAGGGAACGCCCATCCGCACTTCGAGCCGGGTCCGAACCCGATCGCCGACCTTGCGCCCGGCCAGCTTCTCGAGGCTGAGTCGGGCCTCTTTTCGCCGTGCCGTGTCGATGCGCTTGGCCAGGTAGACTACCGTGTAATAGGACAGCATCGGCGAGTTGTCCACCACATGCAGCAGGCGTAGCTCGGCATCGAACTTTTCGGCCAGGTTGAGGGCCGCTTCGAGGGCCCGTGTGGAGGCGGGAGAGAAATCGGTAGCGTACAGAATGCGGCGGAACACGGTAGCCTCCTCCTCTAGTGGTTCCCGGAAGAAAGATATTATAGCCAATCCACGCCTGTAACCTACAACGGCCAAACCGGATAGCGCGTGGTATATTTCCTGAAACTGCGTGCGATCGAGGGGGTCGCCCGTCCATGAAGCGGATAGTCAATCAGCGTTACACGCTTTTGCGCACCCTCGGAGAGGGTGGGATGGGGGAAGTGTTCCTGGCCGCCGACAGTGAGCGTTCGGGCGCCCTCGTGGCCCTGAAATACCTCTCCCGCCAGCAGGAGACCGTCAGCTCGGAGCGCTTGCGGGAGGAGTTCCGCAAGATGAGCCGCCTGGACCACCCCCACCTGGTCCGCGTCTACGATCTGGAGGAGGATCAGTCCCGTCGCGAGCCTTTCATCTGCATGGAATATGTGGAGGGCATCGACTTTCTCTCGGCCTGCCGTGGAGCCGACATCCGGAGGGTGCTGGATTTGGGGATCCAGGCGCTGCTGGCTCTCGAATACCTGCATTCCCAGGGGTTCGTTCACTGCGACCTGAAGCCCGAGAATCTGCTCGTTTCACCCCCGGACCCGGAGGCCGGAGAACCGCGGGTGCGCCTCCTCGATTTCGGACTCTCCAGGACATTAGGCGATCAGGAGCGCGAGGCCGGAGGGAGCCTCGCCTACACCGCTCCGGAGCAATTCCGCGCCGAGAGGGTCGATCTCCGCGCCGATCTGTATTCCCTCGGTGTGATGCTGTACCAGGCCCTCACCGGAAGGCTGCCGTTCGAGGCTGGCTCGGCTGCGGAGATGATCCAGGCCCAGCTCACGCAGGACCCTCCAGTGCCACGAAGTCTGCGCCCGGACCTCGACCCCGGACTCGAGGCGGTCCTGCTGCGTCTCCTGAACAAGGAGCCCGCAGAGCGCTACCCCGACGCCCGCCAGGTCATCGAGGGCCTGGGCCAGCTGGCCGCGGCCCCACAGGCTCCATCACGCACCTCCCTCTGGCATCGAACCTCCCGCCTGGTCGGTCGCAAAGAGCATCTCGAGGAACTGAAGAGGCTTTTCGGACTCCTGCTGGCACCTGATCCGCCCGCCGGCCCGCTGCGGCTCCTCTGGCACGGGTCACCCGGTACGGGGCGAACCCGGCTCCTCGAGGAATCACGCACTCTGGCACGAAGCCAGGGTATCGAGGTGATCGAAACGGCGGCCGGCAGCAGCGCGCAGGGCCCGTACGGTCTGCTGGCCCGATTGGAGGAGGAGGTCCGCGAAGTGCACGGCCGTCTGGCGCGTGCGGCGAGGGCTAAGACCGCGCCGGCGCCCATCTCCGGACCTGAGGCGGGCGGCTCCGATCCGGACGCACGCGCCGCCCGTCTGCAGAAGATTCTCGAGGAGGTGTGCCGGCTGTCTCCCGTGGCGATCCTGATCGACGACCTCCACCTCGCCGATGCCGATTCGACAGCCGCTCTGGCGGCGCTCATGGAATCTCAAGGGACGTTGCGCGTCCTGATCCTGGCCACATGCAGTGGATCGCTCGATGCGGTCGGCCCAGAGCTGAGCAGCACGTGGAAACGCGAAGAGAGCCTTGGTCTCACCACTGAAGTGGGACGCCTCACGGATGAAGAAATCTCCTCGTTGCTCGCTTCCCTGATGAGATCGGATCCTTCCCGGCCCGCTCCAGAATTCATGCTCCGGCACGCCGACGGCAATCCCGGCTTCGCGGTCGAGTGGGCCAGAACACTCTCCGAGCAGGGTGTACTGCGGGTGCAGGCGAAGGACCGCTCCCTGGTCCTGGAAGCGACCGAGCAGCTGAAAGCGCCGGAGGGGTTGGTGGATCTTTCGCAGCAGCGTCTCGAGGGACTGGGTCCGGCAGCCCTGGCGCTGGCCTCGAGCATGGCAGTTCTCGACCGACCGGCAGCGCTCCGTGAAGCTGCAAAGGTTGCCGGTCTCGAGCCGGCTGAGGCCGCCGAAGCCGCGCGCGAACTTCGTGGGCGGGGCCTGCTTGCGGGACTCGAAAAATCCGAGGCGGATCTTTCGCTCGTCCACGCGGCACTTCGAGACGCAGTGCTCAAGCAGCAGGCCGGGAAGGTGGCTGCGCTTCATGCGAGGGCGGCCGCGCTTCTGGAGAAGGCGGGTAGCGTACCCGCGTCCGCGTCCGAGATCGCCTGGCACTGGCGCCGGGCTGAGGATCTCCCGCGGGCGCTCGAGTCGGCGCTCCAGGCCGCCGAGGCGGCGAAGGTGGCTGGCGCGATCGCACAACAGGTGCACATGCTGGAGTGGGCGCTCGGTGCGTGTCCGGAAGACGCGACCGCACGCCGGTCGGGGATTTTGATAAGGATCGCGCTATCGCTACAGACCCAGAGGTCGTTCGAGCAGGCGCTGGATGCCTACCGGCAGGCACGAGCACTCACCCACTCAACACACAACCCGGAAGCTCTCCAAGAGACGCTCGTCGGTATGTACCACTGTCACGTCTGCCTTGGACAGCAGAAGGTCGCGGATCGACTCGAGCCGGAAATCGAAACGGGGTTTCGTTCAGCACCAAATCCGTACCTGGAAGGCAAGTTTCTTCGGACGCGGTCGGAGCGTCT
>CBEVTG010000353.1:0-3082 GCA_965552745.1 uncultured bacterium | reverse complement strand
GGAGTTCTTTCTCACCCCTGAAGCGGGCCGCCGCTTCCTCTCGATGACCCGCAACAATATCGGCCAGCCGCTCGCGGTGCTTCTCGATCGAAAGGTGCTCACCATTGCGACAATCCAGGACGAGATAGGCAGCAACGGACAGCTCAGCGGCAGCTACACGGTGGCGGAGGCAGAGGATCAGGCGCTCAAGCTGCGCTCCGGCGCCCTTCCAGCGACTATCCGCATCCTGGAGGAACGCAGCGTCGGCCCCTCGCTCGGAGCGGATTCCATCCGGAAGGGAGTGCAGGCGGCCGTTTTCGGGGTGGTTCTGGTGGTTCTCTTCATGCTCATTTATTACCGGCTGTCCGGCATCAACGCGGTGCTGGCGCTCGCCTTCAACCTGGTGCTCGTGCTTGGCTTCATGGCTTACGTAAAGGCGACGCTGACACTTCCCGGGATTGCCGGCCTCATCCTCACCATCGGTATGGCGGTGGACGCCAACGTGCTCATCTTCGAGCGCATCCGGGAGGAGATGCGGGTCGGCAAGACGGTGAGGGCCGCCGTGGAGGCAGGCTTCAACAAGGCCATTAGCGCCATTCTCGACGCCAACATTACCACCATCACGGCAGCCGTTTTTTTGTTCACCTTCGGCACTGGCCCCATCAAAGGGTTTGCCGTGACGCTTACGTTCGGCCTGTCGGCCAGCATGTTCACGGCCATCTTCGTGAGCCGCACGATCTTCGAAGTGGCGCTCAAGAGCCGGCCCGGAACCACAAAACTGAGCATCTGAAGCATGCTGCAAATCTTCACCTCGCCCCAATACGACTTCCTGGGAAAACGGGTCTACGCTTATTTCGTGTCGGGAGTTCTGCTCCTGGCGAGCGTGGTGGCTCTGTGGGTTCAGGGTCTGAATTTCGGAGTTGATTTCCGGGGTGGTACCGAAATTCGCGTCAAGTTCGTGGAGAGTCCTGATGTCGCCCAAATGCGCTCGCGCCTGGAGGGTGCGGGGCTGAAAGACATCACCCTGCAGCGACTGGGTGAGGTACAGGACAACGAGATTCTGCTGCGGCTTGGCGGACGAGAGCTGAACGACCCGGGAGAGGACCTGGGGGATGTCTCGAAACGGGTAGTGGGCGCTTTGCGCACAGGCGGGGAGACGTGGGGAAAGGTGGAGGTACGCAGCATCGACTACGTGGGACCGAGCGTCGGTCGCGAGCTTCGCATCAAGGCAATCTGGGCCGTGCTGGGATCGATGATTGGCATCCTCATGTACCTGGCGTTCAGGTTCGAGGTCAAGTACGGTGTGTCGGCCGTTGTCACCGTGGCCCACGATGCCCTGGTGACCCTGGGGCTATTCGCCATCACCCAGAGGCCCTTTGATCTCACGGTGGTGGCGGCCATCCTCACCATCGTCGGCTACTCGCTCAACGACACCATCGTCAACTTTGACCGCGTGCGCGAAAACCTCCGCGTGAGGCGCATGAATGCTCCGCTCGAGCAGGTCATGAACCGGAGCCTGAACGAGACCCTGAGCCGCAGTGTCGTAACCTCGCTGACCACCCTGGTGGTCGTCGGGAGCCTCTACGTGCTCGGCGGAGAGCGCATCAATGACTTCGCCTTTGCTATCATGGTCGGCATCGTCGTCGGCACCTACTCCAGCATCTACATCTCGTGCCCGTTCGTGCTCCTGTGGGAGAAGATGCGTACCCGTAGGGCAGGGTAGGTCTGAGGCCTTCCGAATCGATCGACCCCGCAGACTTCCCCGGCATTTGATAAGATTTTTCTCGTAGGGCGGTGGCCCGGACGCCATGATCCGCTACGAGGACATCCAGGAAAAGGTCGAATCGTACCTCCCCGAGGCCGACTACGACCTGTTACGGCGTGCCTATGTCTTCTCCGCCATGGAGCACAAGGGACAGGTACGCCAGTCGGGTGAGCCCTACCTAAGCCATCCACTCAGCGTCGCCGACATCCTGGCCGACCTCAAGCTCGACGTGACGAGCGTTGCCGTCGGTCTATTGCACGATGTCCTGGAGGACACGCTCACCACGCGGGAGGTTCTGGACGCCTACTTCGGCAAGGAAATCGCCGATCTGGTGGAGGCCCTGAGCAAGATCAGCCGTATCCACTACAGCTCAAAAGAGCAGCAGCAGGCTGACAACTTCCGCCGCATGATGCTGGCCATGACCGGCGATATCCGGGTCATCCTTGTGAAGCTGGCCGACCGCGTGCACAACATGCGCACGCTGGAGTACCTCACATCCGAGCAACAGATGCGCATCTCGCGTGAAACGATCGAGATTTACGCACCACTGGCCCATCGGCTGGGCATCGGAAAGATCCGGGCCGAGCTGGAGGACCTGTCACTGCGCTACATCGACCCGGAAGGATACAAGAACCTCGTGAAACAGCTGGAGCGCAAGCGCAAGGTCAGCGAGGAATTCATCAAGGAGATCCGCGACACCATCCACACCAAGCTTGCCGATCAACAGATCGAGGCGGAGATTCATGGTCGTGTCAAGCACCTCTACAGCATCTACAACAAGATGAAACGGCAGGGAGTCGATGTCGACCAGGTTTATGACTACGTGGCGTTCCGGGTTCTGACGACAACCGTGCACGACTGTTATGCGGCGCTCGGAATGATTCACAGCGAGTGGAGGCCCGTGCCGGGGCGGATCAAGGACTTTATCGCCATGCCCAAGCCGAACATGTATCAGTCCTTGCACACCTCCGTGATAACAGATAGGGGTCAGCCTTTTGAGGTGCAGATCCGCACGCCCGACATGCACCGGATCGCCGAGGAGGGGATTGCCGCCCACTGGAAGTACAAGGAGGGACGCTCTGCCTCCGACAGCGACGACAGCAACGTGGAGTGGCTGCGCCAGCTCTTGGAGTGGCAGCAGGAGCAGCGGGATCCACGGGAGTTCCTGAAACTTGTCAAAGTGGATCTTTATCCGCAGGAAGTCTACGCCTTCACACCCAAGGGGGATGTGAAGTCGTTCCCCCGCGGCGCTACTCCAATCGATTTTGCGTACGCGATCCATACCGAGGTTGGTAACCACTGCGTCGGCGCCCGCATCAATGGCAAACTGGTGCCCCT
>CBEVTG010000352.1:0-3084 GCA_965552745.1 uncultured bacterium | reverse complement strand
AGCGGTACTCGGAATCCGGATCGGGCCGGATGATCACCGGCTTGTTCGGATTACCGACCCCCTCCCTCATCTTGGGCTCGAGGTAGTTCAGGAGCTCGCTGAGCTCCATCGGTGACTTGTCGACCAGAAGGTCACCGCCGGGCAGGATCTGGATGTAGGTAGCGGCGATCTCCTCGATAACCACGGCTTGATCGTCCTCTTCCTTTGGCAGATCGAACTGCAGCCCGCGGGTGGCCGAGAACACGGTGGTCACCATGAAGAACACGATCAGCAGGAAAGCGATGTCGGCGGTGGACGCTGTCGGGATCTCCGAGCTGACCGTCTTTTCCTTGCCCAGCTTCACGACACGGTCTCCTGGTTGGTGAGCAGGATCACTTTTTGCACCTTGGCGCGGCGTAACGCGTCGAGCGCCTCATCAATGTCTGAGTATTTCACGTTGGCATCCGCCTTGATGACGAACGGGAACAGGGGATCGGAGTCGATCAACTGCAGCGCCACGAAGTAGATGTCGTTCATCTGCATCACCAGCACGCTCTCGTCCGCCCCGTTGGAGAACTTCAGGTCTCGAGTCTCCGTGAGCACCACGAAGGCGGCGCCGCGGGGGATCTCGTCACGCACCGTTGAGATGGGCAGGAGGACGGACGTCCGGTCCACCTGGAAAACCGTCGTGACCATGAAGAAGATGATCAGAAGAAAGGCGATGTCCGCCATCGACGCTGTCGGGATGTCAGCGCTCGATTGTTTTTTAACTTTGCGCTTCTTCACCTATGCCACCCCACTTCAGCGCAGGCTCAGCCCTGCAGGCGATCCATCTCGTCGAACGTCTCTACGAGCACGTTGGCGCTGGTTTCCATTTCCCGGACGAAACCGGCGATCTTGGTGGTCAGATAGTTGTACGAGATCTGCACCGGGATGGCCACGAGCAGGCCGGTTGCCGTGGTGATGAGCGCCACCGAGATACCCTTGGCGACGAGGCCGGGGTTGTTGAGGCCGGCGGTCGCCAGCACGTCGAACGACTGGATCATTCCTACGACGGTGCCGAAGAAGCCCAGAAGCGGAGCGATGTTGGCGGCCGTCGCAAGGACACCCAGGCCACGCTCGAGCCGCGCCATCTCGTGAATGGCCGAGTTCTCGATGGTTTTCTCGACCTCATCGCGGGGCGAGCCGTGCTTCAGAAGGCCCGCCTTCAATATCGAGGCCACCGGTCCGCGGTATGACTCGCAGACCTCGATACCTTCCTGCACATCCTTCTTCTTGAGGAGGCTGTCGCGGATCTTCTGGATGAACTCGTTGGTGTTTACCCGCGACCGGTAGAGAACCCACGCCCTCTCGATGATGAAGCCCAGGGCAACAATCGAGATCAGCAGCAGTGGCCACATGACGAACCCGCCGTCACGGAAGTATTTGAGCAATGTACCTGCGAAAAAAAATCTCGTCACCGCGTGCCTCCTGAATTCGTTATGTTCCCTCGCAACCGCTCAGGATATGGTACCGCACACACTCGGGCTGTCGAGGCTGATGGAAGATTGTACTCCTAACCCCTTCTGTAGACAAGGCGTTCCCCTGCACAGGCTGGACCTGCGGGGGCGCTCGGGATGCTAACAGGAGCCCGGCATGGCGTCAAGCGAAGGGGGGCCATCGGCGCTCGTGAAGCTCTTAAGGGTTCGTGCGAAATTTGTGGCCGCCGGGCACAGGGGCTGAGCCCCCTGAGCACGGGCCCCGATCATGGATCGGGGGAGAGCGTTACGCTCATTGCATGAGTGAGATATCGCGTGTCTCCGGCAGGGTTCCCATGACGCGGTCGAGCTCAACGCGAGCCTTGTTGTAGTCGACCAGCGCCAGGATTCCGCGGCTCTGTGCCTGCGCCAGATCCTCCTGGAACTCGAGGACATTAAACGAGGTGGAGATGCCGTTCTCGAACTTCTTCTGCTCCGCCACCAACTTCTCCCGCTGCAGGCGGCTGTTGACTCGTGCCACCTTCACACGCTTGATCCCCGTTTCGATTTCGCGCACCGCTCTGCGCACCTCGAGCGTGGCCTGCTGCTCGACGCGCTTCAGATCGATCTCAGCCCGCTCCAGCTCCAGCCGCGTGGCAACGTAACGGCTCTCGGCGTTGCGGTTTCCGACCGGGACCGTCAGCGTCAAACCCACCCGCCACGAGTCGGCATCCCGCTCCCGCACCTGTCTCAGCGAATCGCCCATGTCCGTTTCGTTCGTGACGATTCTGACGCGCCTGTCAGTAGGATCAGTGCAGTCAAAGGTGGACTTCCCGTTCGGAATACCCGTCGCGTCGTCCACACAAATAACGTTTCCTTCATCACCCGCCAGGCCGTTGGCTCCGTACGAAGCGTCGAGCGTCAGATCCATCCGGCGCTGGTTTTTCGCGAGCGCGTGTTCGACTTCCCGGCTGCGCCGTTCGGCCCTGGCGCGATCGAGATCGGGCCGCTCCGCCATGGCCCGGTCCAGGCTCTCATCGAGGTCGGGCAGCGACTCGTCGAACGGGGGATCATCCGATGGCAGGAGCGTGTACGCCCACAGGGGATCGGAAGGAGGTCCCATGAGCTCTTTGAGCCGATCCTCGGCGTTGTGGATTTCGTTCTGGGCCAGGATCACCCCCTCCTCGCGATCCGCCACCCCCGCCTCGGCCTGGGTGATCTCGATCGGTGCGAGCGTCCCGACCCGAACCTTGGTCTGGTTCAGGCGCAGAAGATCTTCCGCGAGCTGAAGGGACTGCTTGTTCACCTCCAGATCGAGGATCCGGTAGCTGAGATCCCAGTATGCTTTTTCCACGTTCGAGATCACGTTCATGACCTCCTGGCGGAAATCACTCTGCGAGATCTCCTGGTTGTTGCGTGCCACGGTGATCTGTGTGCGGTTCGCGTCCAGGCCGAAGTTTTTGAGCAAGGGCTGTACGAACGAAATCTGCCAGTCGCTGACAAACGACGGGTTCACATTCTGGAAGATGTCGTTCGTTTCATTCCGCACTCCCGTCAATCTGAACGAATACGATCCGCCGGTCGGCAACGTATCATCAAACGTTATCTCCAGGGAGTCTGTCTGGTTCTGGAGAATAGTTGCTCCTTC
>CBEVTG010000351.1:0-3091 GCA_965552745.1 uncultured bacterium | reverse complement strand
GCGGAGCAAATTCGCTCGGCTGCGGGTGCCTGCTCCTGGGCGTCCACCTCAACCCTTCTCTTGACAATCGCCCTGCTGGTGATCCCCTGGCGGCCGTTCGTGCGCGCGGTCGGAGGCTCGGTGGAGACCACCGGACTCCAAGGCTGGCTGGACCTGGCGGGGCGGTACGTGGCGCCGCTTCAACTGGTCATTCTCGTTCTGATGGCACTGGTGCCGTTTACCTTCGCCGGCAGGGCACTCGCTACGCTGTTTGAAGTCTCGCGGGGAAGAACGGCAGGACTGCGTGCCGCCGAGGCTGGAGGTGCCGCCCTCGTCGGTCTGAGCGCCGCGGCTGCCATGAGCGGCGGCGGGGCACCGGGGGTCCTGATCCTGGCGTCGCTGTGCGCCGCCGGCGCCGGTGCTGTCATGACCTCTCATGGCGAAGGGGAAAGTGACGGTGGCCCGCGGCGGCAGGTCTGGGCCCTGCGTTGCAGCGTGATCGTTCTGGGGTTGCTGGCGGCGATGGGTAGCCTGTTGCCGTTTCCACCGCTGCAGGTGTTGAGCCGTTTTCGCTTCGGTCTGCGACAGGCTGCCGCCCCTCTCTTCGTGGGCGCGATTTTCCTGTCGCTCGAGCTGCTGGCCGCCCGCAAGGGTTCGCGGCCCAGACTCAGGGGTGTTCTGCAGGTCGCCGGCCTGGCGGGCCTTCTGGTATGGCAGGGCGCGGCTCCATTGCTGCGCGTGCATTTCGTCAAGGCCGGTTACATCCAGTCGCGGCCGTTGCAGGAAGCCTGGACGATCAATGATCGCGCCACTCTCCAGCCGGGCAACCTTTATTTGGACGGCCCGAACAAAGCCAACTTTGCCTGGGGTGCCAGCCTCCTGCACGTCGATCCGCCCGTGGACCAGATGCAGATCCGGATCGATTCGCTCGCCGCATCGCCGGTGGTGCGGTACCGGGATCGACTGGACGAGCTGACACACCTCGAGAACGACATCTCGTCGTTCGCTTTTCATTTGCTGGAGCCGGCGGCCAGCGTTCTCGTCATCGGAGCCGGAGGAGGGCGGGATCTCCTCACCGCCCTGCTGTTCGAGGCGGGGCACGTCACCGGTCTGGAGTCGAACCCCCACGTGGTGCGCTGGGTCTGCGAGGAGTACAGGGCTTTCACCGGCGGGCTCTGCGATCTCGAGAATGTAACCCTCGTGAATGCTGAGGCCCGGTCCTGGCTGTCCCGCTCGCAAGAGCGGTTCGATCTGATCCAGATGGCATTCCCGGACACCTGGGCCGCGGGCGCCGCCGGCCCCTATGCGCTCACCGAGAACTTCCTGTTCACGCGTGGAGCGTTCTCCACGTATCTGCAGCATCTGGGTGAGCGGGGGATGCTTTCGATCAGCATTTACCACCAGTCGCCGGAGGCGCCCGCCACCGAAAGGCTTTTCCTGACGGCAGTCGAGGCGCTGGAAGCCACGGGAGTCAGTGATCCGGGAGGTCATCTATTCCTGGTCAGCAATCTGGGTTCCGCCCAGCCCGTGGCGACCCTGGTGGTGAGCCGTGCACCGTTCGAGGCCGATCAGATCGGCGAACTTTACCGGACGGCCCGCAGCCAGGCGTTCGGGATTCTCTATCCGCCCGGGGAGGAGGAGAGCACCCCGTACGAGACGCTGGTCCTCGTTGAGGAACGCTCCACCCACGTGGCCACCAGCCCTTACGATATTCGGCCGGTCGGGGATGAGCGGCCGTTCTTTTACCTGACCTCACGCAGCGGCCAGACCGGGGGTGAAGGCCAGCTGGCGTTTCATGACAACGCGGTTGCCCTGCTCTTGCCGGTGGGATTGGTCGGGCTCGTGGCCGCCGTCCTGGGAGCTTTCGGGATCTGGAACGAGGGGCAGGTGCGCCCGACCGACGGCGGGGAACGGCGGCTGGCCGCATTTTTCCTCCTGATTGGTTTCGGGTTCGTGGCTGCCGAGATTGGCCTGTCTCAGCAGCTGTCGCTCCTGCTGGGAGGGCCGGGCACGGCTCTGACAGTGGTGCTGGCCGCGCTGATGGCCACCTCGGGCTTCGGCGCCGCCCTCGTGCAGAAGCTGGGAGAGCAGCGCTGGCAAGGTTGGGTACGCAACTCCGCGGCGGCCTGCGCCGCGTTCCTGTTGGGTCTTTCGCTGCTCGTTCCGCTGCTGGTGTCGAAAGGTCTGGGTCTTCCGCTCAGCGTCCGCGTTCTTTTTCTTGCCGCCGCGCTGGTGCCACTGGGATTCCTTTTTGGAGTTCTGGGTGCGTCCGCGATGCGCCTCGTGGAGACCACCGCCCGGGGCCGCCTGGTGGTGGCCTGGGGGAGCGGCGCTCTGGGGGCGGCGGCGGCGGCCGCCGCCGGGTGGACTGTGGCCGTGTGGTTCGGCTATACCGCCGTGCTGTTCCTCGCCGCAGTCATGACTGCGGTGTCGATTATTTTCGCAGGTAGTCTGTCCGGAGAGGGGAAGCTGCTCAGAGGATGATCAGTCCGCCCGGGCGGTGTTGCCGGGCCAGATCCAGAGCCTGCTCAGCCTTGAGGCGCAGGGCGGCGGGGTTCTCGGCGAGAGGATCCGGCAGGCAGCCCACGCCCACGCTCACCGATCCGCAACTCTCGCCCCGCGGACCCGGCATGGCCTGTTCGATCACTCTCCTCTGAATTTTGAGTGCCCGGGTTTTCACCTGATCAGGGTTGCCTCGAACCAGCAGGGCAAACTCTTCCATACCGTAGCGCACCACCAGATCCTCCGAGCCTGTCTCCTCGAGCAGGATGGCGGCGATGTTACGCAGCACCTCGTCCCCGGCCCGCGGGCCGTGAGCGCGGTTGATCTCAGCCAGATCATCCGTGTCGATCAGGATCAGGGCCACGGGCTCATCCTCTTTCCGGGCCCGTGTAACGGCGGACTCGAGCGCCGAAAGCAGGCTGGAGTGCAGGGCGAGCTCGGTGAGCGGGTCCGGTTCCTCCTGCGCCATGGCGTCCAGGTCCTTGAGCACCTTCGACTGTGTGTCCTTCACGTCGGCTGCTGCCTTGCCGGTACGCGCGGGGGCTGACGAACCCGCACCTGCCGCCCGGTGTTGAGGGTTTGCGGTTTCCTGTTGCTGTGAGTCAAGGCC
>CBEVTG010000350.1:0-3091 GCA_965552745.1 uncultured bacterium | reverse complement strand
GGGCGACTGCTGCGGCGCGCGCCGGCTGGCCGGCACTTCGTCCATTGATGTGGGACTGGCGCCATCCCGTGGATGGCTGTGACAGTCGCGCGCTTCCCGAACCTGCACGACAGACGTTTCACTCCTGGTGGCGGGAAAATCGGGGATGAGCGCCCGCGAGCAGATTTTGCAGCGCCTCCGGAACGCCTGCCGGGGCACGTTGCCGGCACCGGCACCGGAGGTGGTGCCGCCCGCTTCGCTCGGCTGGGGCGACTTTCGCCAGGCCCTGGAAGAAGCGGGCGGCGTCATGCATGAAGAGGTTGCCATGTCCGCGCTCGCCGCAGCCCTGGAGGAGATTGCGGGAGGGGAGCCGGCCTACGCGCACGGAGCCGCCGCGCTTCTAGGAAAAACTCCTGCACCCGTCATGGGGCGGGAGCTGGACGGTGTGCCGTGTCTCGTGGCAACGGGCAGCATGGCCGTGGCGAGGACCGGCTCGGTTCTGGTGAGCCAGAGGGAGGTGCCGGTGCGGGTTCAGATTCTGCTGCCGGAGACGCTCGTGCTCCTGGTTCCGGCTGGTGCCCTGGTTGATGATCTTCCGGCGCTTTACGCCGTGCTCGGCTCCACCCACCTGGCGCGCGGCTACTTCACGTTCGTGAGCGGCCCCTCCAAGACGGCAGACATCGAGCAGACCCTGGTGATCGGTGCGCACGGTCCGCGACGTCTGACCGTGGTGCCGGTCCCGGACCTGCCGAAGTCTCTCTAGGGCAGCGCGGCCAGCTGCCGGTGCCGCATCTCCTCGGGGCCGCAGGCATGTTCCTGTCCGACAGGACAGGCAAGCCGCGGAGCACAACCCTCGAGGCAGTTGGCCCCCGAAGTGCGATGGCCCATGCATGCCGCATGGTCCCAGCCCGCAGGAGTGAGCGCCGTGACCGGGCAGGGAGTGAGACACGGCCGTTCGCAGCTCGCGCAGGGACGGAACTCATGCAGTGGCTGCGAGACCGGCAGCACGAGGCTCGTGATCAGGCAGCCGCGCAGGCTCACCCAGGGACCGTAGACCGGGTGCAACAGAAGCCGCAGGACGGTGTCGGTGGTCCCGAGCCCGGCGCGCTCCGCCAGGCTCAGGTAGGACAGGGGTTTCTGCGCTTCCTTGAACGGAAACGTGGCGACGAACCGCGAATCCGGAAAGAAGCTGCGAAGCCAAGCCACTTCTTCGTGAATCGTTTTTTCTGAAAACTGGTCAATCGGATCGGTTGCAGCACCTGTCTCTTCACCCCGCTTCCGCCGTTCTTCGGTGATCGCCTCCCAGAGCGCGCGGCCGCCGGCGGCAATGACCATCGCCGAACGCGCGCCGGGGAGAATCTCTCCAAGCCGCCGCCCGCCCGGTACCTCGGCGTCAAACCTGCGGGAATCAACGATCCCTGTCAGGTTGAAGCCGCGCTGGCCCAGCCGCGCTCGCACGTCGGCAAGCGCTTGTATTAAGGACACTCCCATATCCGCAATGATGGTGCAGAAACCGTGGGAAGATCCAGTGGTGGGAGGGATACTTTCGAGGGTCCCGCGCCGAGGCGGCTAGCGCAGGCTGAAGATGCGGCTGATGTTGAAACCGATCCGGAAGTCATCTCCCGGATCCAGATCACCGCCCGGTACATAGAGATCGGTGTGTAGCCCCGCGGTGTTCGTAGCTATGATTTCAAACACGTGACGGGATGTGGCCATGCTGAGGCCGATCGAGATCGCTTCATACGGAGCCTTGACGCCTGCTGTCTGGCCTACCCACTCGGCCGTGATTGCCATGTGGTCGGTGAGCCGCAGCTCTCCCCCCGCGCCGATGGCGGCGGTTCCGGACGTATCCTGCGGATCCATCCAGTTGGTGCGGGTGACGTAGGTGGGAACCAGCATGAGAGAGAGCTTCTCGCCAAAGCGGCGTCCAAGTATGAGCTGGCTGGCCCAGCGGCTGCGGTTTGCGAAGATCTCGTCACGGGCGGTCGCGCCGCTGCCGTAGAACGAAAGCGAGATCGGTGATCCACCCCGGCGCTGCTGCAGCATCCGAACCTTGCCGTAGAATTCGTAGTCGGTCTGCAGATTGGTCCGCCGGAGGCCCAGCTCGAGTCGGTCCGTGAGTCCGTAGGCAAGTCCGAACGAGATCCAGGCTCCGGTGTCGAGCCCGTACAGCGCCTCCCCGCCCGAGTCGAGGGCCGCGCCCTTGAACCGGTGCTCGATCCGGAACTCCAGCTTCTTACCTCCGAGCGAGTCCGGGGTGGGAAGGTTCACCAGATAGCTGTCATGGAACGTGCGCGGGATGGAGGTGACGGGCTGCACGATGGCGGCGCCCTCTCCTCCCTCCGCTGGAGGCAGTGATTCTATCCAGCGTCGTACCAGGGCGATTTCCTCGTCGCTCAGCGGATCTTCGGCGTACGGCATCCTGCGGCCGGGATAGTCTCCCTCGATCTTGGACCGCAGCTTTTGATAGAGCAGGCTGCGCTCGGGATCTCCCGGGACCAGGCGGATCCAGCTCTCGTCGCTGGTGGATCGGACCATCTGCGTGCGCTCGAGAACCTGATCGGGATCCAGGACCAGGCCACGCTGTGCGTCGGGGCCGATGTGGCATCCGGATGCGGCGCAGCGGTATTTCAGGATGCCTGCCACCGGCGCAAAGGCCGGGTTATCTTCCTGGGCCAGCACCGGCAAGCCCAGTATCAGCATCGCCATCGCCAGCAGAGGGGCGAGCAACGCTAATCTAGGCACCCTGTTAGTTGTCCTGCGCACCCTGATCGATCCACGCACGAATAATCTGAATTTCAGCGTTCGAGAGCATGGGCCCTCCCCTCGGCATCGGTGTCGGATCCCCTCCCACGCCGCCGGCGGTGCCGTCGATTTTGTTGACGAGGTAGCTCGCGTCACTGTCGAACGGCTGCACGCGCTTGAGTGGCCCTGCCTGGTTGCTCACGACGTCGACGATCCCCAGAACCGGGTCAAATGTGTGGGCCTCTTCCAGGCTCATGCTCTCGCGAAAGGTGGGAGTGCCGTGGCAGTCGGAAAGCGCGCAGTTGAAGTTAAAAATCGGCTGGACATCGTTCTCAAGGCTGATCGTTGCACCGGGAAGCGGAGCACT
>CBEVTG010000349.1:0-3093 GCA_965552745.1 uncultured bacterium | reverse complement strand
TGATCACCAACCATAACGGTGGATACCACACCGCCAGTGTGCTGGCAGGGGCGGGCGTGGAGGTGACGGCCGTGGTCGATTCGCGCCCGGAGCAAGGTCTCGAAAAAATCGCCTCTATCTTGAATGAGCTCCGGGTGCCCAGGATTGGCGGCCACACGATCCGCGACGCTTCCGGCAGAAAACGGGTGAAGTCCGCAACCATCGTGTCGGAGTCGACCGGTGTGGAACGAACCCTCGAGTGTGACCTGATCGTCATTGCAGTTGGATACACCCCCCAACTCGGGCTGCTTTCCATGGGACGGGGAAAGCCGGGTTGGGATCCGGAGCGGCAAGTTTTCCGCATGGATGATCTGCCCGTCGGCTTGTACGCCGCCGGGGAGGTGAACGGCAGTGCCGGCTTCGGGCGCCTCTATCGCGAAGGCTGGGAGATCGGACTGGCAGCGGCCAGGGGAGAATCTGCACCGGAGAGCGTTCGCGGTGAGTCGGAAAAAGTCGCCGCCCCCGCAGCGGAAGGAGCAGGAGGAGGCGCCAAGAGCTTCGTCTGCAAATGCATGGATGTGACCTCCAGAGAAGTCCGCGAGTCGATCGCCGAAGGTTTTGATCAGCTCGAGACGCTGAAGCGTTTCACGAGCCTGGGCATGGGCCCCTGCCAGGGGAAAACCTGTTACGAAGCGGCGGCGCGGATGGTCGGAGCGTGCCGCGGAGATCCTGCCACTGCCATCGCACCCACCACGATGCGCCCGCCATTCGCACCGGTCTCGTTTGGTGTTCTGGCCGGCCGTGCACCCCACCTCCAGCCGGTGAGGCGATCTCCCATACACGATTGTCATGTCCAGAGGGGTGCCCGGTTCCTGAACGCAGGCCTGTGGAAGCGGCCGGAGTGGTACGTCGGAGTTCAGGACGAGGTGATGGCGGTGCGCACCCGCCTGGGGATCATCGATGTGAGCACGCTTGGAAAATTCGAGATCTCGGGATCCGATGCGCTGAAGTTTCTGCACTTTGTGATGCCCGGTGAATACTCGAAGCTGAAGGTCGGACGAGTGCGCTACCACACGATGATCAACGAAGACGGAGTTCTTTTCGAGGATGGCACCCTGGCGCACATCGAGTCCGGCCGTTACTTCATCTCGACCACCACCGGCAACGCTGATGCCATCCACACACGCTTCTGGTGGTGGATCACCACGGGTGGATACGATGTCAGGGTCGAGGATCTCAGCTCTGTTCTCGCGGCCGTTAACGTCAGCGGCCCGAAATCTCGAGATTTTCTTTCTGGCTTGATCGACATTGAACTCTCCAATGAAGCGGTTCCCTACATGTCCTGCCGCCGGGCTCGAGTGGCCGGTGTGGAAGCCGCCCTGTTCCGCATCGGCTTTACGGGTGAGCTGAGTTATGAAATCCATTTTCCGGCCGAGTACGGCGAAACGATGTGGAATTATTTGCTGGAGAAAGGCGGACCTTTTGACATCCAGCCGTTCGGGGTCGAGGCCCAGCGCGTCCTGCGTCTCGAAAAGGGACATCTCATACCCGGCGTCGATACCGACGCGCTCACGAGCCCGTACGACGCGGGGGTGGGATTCACCATCCGCGATGAAAAGAGTGATTTCATCGGCAGGGCGTTTCTGAGAAATACAAGAGATCGTGACAGGCACAGCCGGCTCGTCACCTATCGACTGGAAACGGGAAGCCCTGTGCCGCCGGATGGAACGGCCATATTCGGCGGTGGCAGGATCATCGGGCGCGTGACCAGCTCGCGTATGAGTCCCACGCTCGGCAGGGGGCTCGGCCTGGGCTGGGTGGAAGAGGCTTTTGCCAGGGCGGGTAGCCACGTTCAGATTCGCCTCCCCAGCGGACGCTCGGTAGAAGCGGAGGTCCTGGAAGGTCACTCTGCCTACGATCCCGAGGGAACCAGGTTGAGATCATGACCCGGCTGCTGAAGCGTACGCCTCTCTCCGGCGTTTACCGGGAGCCGGGTGTGTCATTGACGAACGTCGCGGGATGGGAGGTGCCCGGCCACTTCGGGGATCCGGATCGGGAGAGGCAGGCGCTCGTATCAGCCTGCGTTCTGGTGGACTGGTCGCATGCGGGAAAGATTCAGCTTCGTGGCCGGGATGCTGCGCGGGAGGCCGCGAAGATCGTGGGAGGTGACGGCGCACCCCGTGTGCTCGAGGCGCGTGCGGGCGGCGGGTGCGTGCTGCTGAGGCTGACTGAGGACGAGGTGCTGATGCTCTGCGAGCCGGGCCAGGAGGAGCACGTGTTGTCGGGACTGGACGGAACCCGCATCGCTGTCGTCAACGAGTCGGGCGGGTATGGCGCCCTGCTTCTGGCAGGCCCGCGCAGGGGGGAGGTCATGGAGCGCTCCTGCGCTTTAGATCTGAGACCGGACGTCGTTGGAGAACGCCGGGTGTTCCAGACCGGAGTCCACTTCGTTCCGTGCACCATCTATTGCGCTCCGGGTGCTTACCTTCTGGTGCAGAGACGTGACTTTACGCAGAGCCTCTACGAGTCCCTTCTGGATGTGGGCCGCGGCATCGGTCTGGTACAGGCGGGAACCGGCTGTGTTCCCACGGCGTTTGGGCGTGAGGTGCGGATGTGACGCAGCGCATGTGGCACGTCCCGGAGCTCAGGTCCAGCTATGACGTCATCATCGTGGGCGGGGGAGCGCACGGTCTGGCAACGGCCTACTACCTCGCGAAGATGGGCGTTCGCAATGTTGCCGTGCTGGAAGCGCGCTTTGTGGGCTACGGTGGATCAGGCCGCAACACCGCGATCCTTCGATCCAATTACCGTACTGAAGAAGGCATTCGCTTCTACGACCAGAGCCTGAAACTTTACGAAAAGCTGGCGGGGGAGCTGGATTTCAACCTGATGTTCAGCCAGCAGGGTCACTTCACGCTGGGTCACAGCGAATCGAGCATGAACACTCTCATGACCCGGGCTGAAATCAACAAATCGATGGGTGTGGAGAGCAGCGTTCTCAGTCCGCCCGAGATCAAGCGCCGGGTTTCCGAGATCGACATCTCGGATCGCCCCCGCTACCCGATCATGGGAGCACTCTATCATCCTCCCGGCGGCATCATTCGGCACGACGCG
>CBEVTG010000348.1:0-3095 GCA_965552745.1 uncultured bacterium | reverse complement strand
ACTTCGAGGGACGCCAGCCGGGTGTTGTTTCCCGTATCGGCACCCACAAGGTTCTGGATAAGGATCTGGAGCAGGATCTCAAGCAGGCGCTCGAAGAGTTCAAGCGGGAATTCGTTTCCACGCACTCGGGGCAGCAGGCAGCGGCCTCCTGATCGATGGCAAACCTGCGCGATCTCCGGCGGCGCATCCGCAGCGTGCGCAGCACCGGCCAGATCACCAAGGCCATGAAAATGGTTTCGGCGGCCAGGTTGCGAAGAGCCCAGGATGCCATCCTGGCGGCACGACCCTATGCACGCAAGCTGCAGGAGATCCTGTCCAATCTGGCAGCGGGCGTGGAGGGGGGCCAGCATCCGCTGTTGTCCGAGCGTGAGCCGCGTGTCGTCGAGCTCGTGGTGGTCAGCGCGGACCGCGGGTGGTGCGGCTCGTTCAACAGCAATGTCTTCCGGCGCGGCATGGAGTTCGCCCGGGAACAGGGTGAGCGTTTCGCCGGACTGCACGCTATTGGACGCAAGGGCCGGGATTACTTCCGCCGGCGTCCGCACACGCTCCTTAGTGAACATATCGATGTCTTCCGTGGCCTTGACTACGCGCGTGCTTCTGCGATGGCCGATGACCTGGCACAGCGCTTCATCGAGAAGAAAGCGGATTCGATTTACGTGGTCTACAACGAGTTCAAGTCGGTTGCCCAGCAGAACGTCTGTATCGAGCGCATGATGCCGATCGAGCGCAATCTGGAGAAGAAACAGGGGTATTCCCCACAGTATCTGTACGAGCCCGAGCCGGAGAAGCTCTTTGTCCGGCTCCTGCCGTTACACGTGCAGTTCCAGTTCTTCCGTGTCCTGCTGGAGTCGGCAGCGGCGGAGCATGCCGCCCGCATGGCGGCCATGGACGCGGCCACCAACAATGCAAGTGAGATGATCGACAACCTGACCCTGCACCTGAACCGTGTGCGTCAGGCCTCCATCACCAGGGAATTGATCGAAGTCGTGAGCGGGGCGCAGGCGCTGGCCTGAGCGAAGTCGCGCCGCCAGCCCCCGGAAACGGAGAGAGACAAGAGCATGAGCGCCAAGCAGAAGGAGAGTCGCGGCGGCAGCGCGGTGGCGGGTCACGTTGTTCAGATCATCGGCCCCGTGCTCGACATCGAGTTTCCCGAGGGGCACCTGCCTGCCATTTTCAACGCCGTCCGCGTGCGTGAGAAGGTCGCCGAGATCGGACGGGAAATTGATGTGATCGTGGAAGTTCAGCAGCACCTGGGTGGCAACCGCGTGCGTTGCGTTGCCATGGAGACGACCGACGGCATGCTGCGCGGCATGAGAGCCGAGGACACCGGCGGACCCATCACCGTCCCCGTGGGCAAGGAGTGTCTGGGGCGCGTCATGAGCGTGCTCGGTAGGCCGGTAGATGAACAAGGTCCGATCAATACCAAAGCAACGGCGCCAATCCACAGAGAGTCTCCACTTCTGGAGGAGCAGTCGACCCGCGTGGAAATGTTTGAGACCGGTCTCAAGGTGGTCGATCTGCTCGAACCGTACACGAGCGGCGGAAAAACGGGCCTGTTCGGCGGCGCGGGTGTGGGAAAAACCGTGCTCATCATGGAGCTGATCAATAACGTATCCAAGAAGCACGGAGGCATTTCGGTTTTCGCCGGCGTGGGGGAACGGACCCGCGAGGGCAATGACCTGTGGCTGGAAATGACCGAGTCTGGAGTCATCGACCCCACAGATTACTCGAAGTCCAAAGCGGCGCTGGTGTACGGGCAGATGACCGAACCTCCCGGAGCGCGTCTGCGAGTTGCACTGACCGGGGTCACGGTGGCGGAGCACTTCCGCGACGCCGAGGGCAAGGATGTACTGTTGTTCATCGACAACATCTTCCGATTCTCACAGGCCGGATCCGAGGTATCCGCGCTCCTCGGCCGCATGCCCTCCGCCGTGGGTTACCAGCCCAACCTGGCGTCCGAGATGGGCGAGCTGCAGGAACGCATCACCTCCACCAAGAGCGGTTCGATCACCTCGGTGCAGGCCGTTTACGTGCCGGCGGATGATCTCACCGACCCGGCCCCCGCCACGACCTTTGCCCATCTGGACGCGACCACCGTCCTGTCTCGCCAGATTTCCGAGCTGGGAATCTACCCGGCAGTGGATCCTCTGGCCTCGACATCCCGCATCCTGGATCCGAACGTCGTCGGGGAGGAGCACTATCGCGTGGCCCGCCAGGTTCAGTTGGTTCTGCAGCGCTACAAGGATCTGCAGGACATCATCGCCATTCTCGGAATGGAAGAGCTGTCCGAGGAAGACAAGGAGGCCGTGGGGCGCGCCCGGAAGATCCAGCGCTTCCTCTCGCAGCCGTTCTTCGTGGCGGAGCAGTTCACAGGTCTACCGGGACGTTACGTCGAGCTCAAGGACACTATCCGGGGCTTCCGTGAAATTGTCGAGGGGAAGCACGACGATCTTCCCGAGCAGGCTTTCTACATGGTCGGCACCATTGATGAGGCCCTGGAGAAGGCTCGCACGCTTTCCAAGGCTGCCTGAAGGAACCCCGCGTGTTGCCGGACAAGATCAAACTCGATGTTCTGACCCCGGACCGGCGCGTGCTGTCGGTAGAGGCCGATGAGGTCGTGATGCCCGGCACGGGAGGGTCGTTCGGCGTTCGGCCCGGCCATCACCCGATGATCGTGGCTCTGGAGGCCGGCCACATGATTGTGCGGGGCAGTGGGCGTGGCGAGGAGTTTGCAGTTGGAGGGGGGTTTGCCGAGGTTCTGCGCGAGCGTGTGAGCGTGCTCGCTTCGACCTGTGAACGGGCGGCCGACATTGACGTGATCAGGGCGCAGCGTGCTTTCGAGCGGGCGGCAAAGCGCCTGCGTGACAGCGCCCCTGGTGTCGACCAAGAGCGGGCCGAGCGTGCCCTGCACCGGGCGCGTGCCCGGCTGCGAGTGGCCAAGCGCTCATCCGCGGATTAACATCTGGCGGTGCGGGAGGTTCAGGTCATGACACACAGGCCACATCGGAAAGGTCAAAAAATGCGAACGCTCCTGACGCTGCTCGGAACCGCGGTGCTTCTGAGCGCCTGCGGGCCGACAGAAACCCGGATCGGGT
>CBEVTG010000347.1:0-3096 GCA_965552745.1 uncultured bacterium | reverse complement strand
GCTCCGGGATGATCGTGGCCAGGAAGAGACGATCGTAGTAACGCCCCCAGCTCGCGAACAGCTTGGTTTTGCCATCGGCAAACGGATCATAGGCGATCGAGATTCGCGGTGCCAGGTTCGTGTTCTCGAGGTCGATATCCTCCTCGCCCCGGCAGGTCCCCTGGCGCAGCGGGTCTCCGCACGCAGGGAGGAAGAACGCCTGCTCACCGGTAGTCGAGGAAAAGTAGGCGGAGGGTGCGCGCTCGTTCTCATGGCGAGTAAAGACCCGCGAGACCGCAATCCGATCCCATTCATCGCAGAGCCCGTCCGGAGGCCCCAGGCTGAAGCCCGCGATATCACACGGACGCTCCCCGGGCGGTGAGCGAAAGGCGTCAAGTTCACACTCACCCGGGTTGCAACCTTCGAAATCTGCATTGTTCTCGAGCCACTCCAGAGGGTCGGGATCAAACTCACTATACATCACTGCAGCCAGCTCATTGAACGCGGCCCGCTCGGCGGCCGGATCGAACACTTCCTGTCCGGCGGCACTCAGATCCTCCCTCTCCCAGCGAAGGCCGAGGTTCAGCGTTAGATTGGGACGGATCTTCCACGAATCCTGGAGGTAGATCCCGATCGATGAGCCGTCCGCTTCAGCCGGCTGCACGCGGCTTTCGAAATCCGCGAACATTGAGATCTGCTCAGTTCTGCTGATGGCCGAAAAATCGTACCGGATCGGCCTCTGGGTAACTTCCATCTGATAGTCTTCAGACAGACCTTCAAATCCTGCTTTGAACTGGTGGTTTCCCAGAAAATCATCGACGAAGAACGACAGATCTTCCTTCCAGGTGAAGCGGGAGCTGTCCGCTGTCTGGTCGAACCACCAGGGGCCCCTGATCTGACCGGTGTTAAAGTTGATCTGGTACGTGTCAAACGGGATCGTCTTGCAGGTCAGCTCACGAAGGTCCTGGGGGACAGTGGGGCACGGCAACGTTAGATTGCTCAGCTCCGCAACCGGTGTCACGGTCTGGCGGCCGTCCAGGTACGAGACCGTGCTGTCGAGAAGCACCGCAGGTGAGACGAGCCAGGTCTCCTTTGCGGTCACCACGGGCGTAGCCCGCTTGATCTCGAAGTCGCTTCCGGGCGACGTGCCGATGTTCAGGTTGTTGCCGTTGAGGGTGCGCGGATCGTACAGCCCCGAGAGGCTCGCCTTGTGGTCGGCGTTGATCTGCCAGGTCAGCTTGCCGAAGTTGTTCCACCCTTCGATGCCCTCATTGCGTGTGATTCCGGCAAGGTTGGTGGGCTCCTGCTGATCGATATACTGGCTCGCCAGGAAGTACCAGAGGCGATCCTTGCGAATTGCACCACCCAGGGTCAAGAACGGCTTCACGGTTCGGAACGAAGACGTCCCGAGATCGGTGTCGACGAAGTCCTGGTTGTGCGCTCCGTCCCCGTCGATCGACCGGGTCTGGTAGAAAAATTTGAAGGAACCCTGGAACTCGTTCCCGCCGCTCTTGGTCGTCACCTGGCCCAATCCTCCCTGGAACCGGCCGTATTCGGCGGGGGCTCCCGTGGAGATGACCTGGATCTCGTCAATAGCCTCGATATTGATCTGTGCGGTGTCCTCGCCGCCGAACGGATCGTTGGCGATCACACCGTCGATGCGGATCTGAAAATCCACTTCGCGAGCGCCGTGCACGTTCGGCTTACCGTCACCGTCGGTATCGGTCACGCCCGGCGCAAGGACGAGAAGGTCGGTGAAGTTACGGCCCAGGATCGGAAGCCCCTCGATGAACTCCTCGTTGATGAGGGTCGTAGCCATGGCCGTGGTCGTGTCCACGACGCCCGCGCTCGCTTCGACCCTGATGGTCTCCACCAGCGCCTCCACCAGGACGAAATCGAGCCGGGTCACTCTGCCAACACCGACTTCGACGCCCCGCTGGATGACGGTCGTCAGGCCCGGGAAGCTGGCAGAGAGCTCGTAGTCATCCCCCGGCGGCAGGCTGGCGATCCGGAACTCCCCCCGGGCATCCGAGACCGCACCCAGGCTGTTGGCGGACGGATTTGTCTCGCTCCGCAGGGTGACGGTCACGCCGGGGAGCGGCGTGGACCTTTCGTCGACGATTCTTCCCCGCACGACACCTGTATTCTGGGCGAACAAGGGGAATACGGAAAATAGAAGAACGATGCACGCGAACGCGCAACCCACAATCCCCCGCCCTGTGGGGATGGTCGTCCGGCAGATCCGATGGCTGGAGCTCATGTTGGTTTATTAGAACGTAATCCGGATACCGGCGCTCAGCGAGAAGGCCGACAGCTCGATCTCGCCCCCCTGGACGAAGATCTCGTCGTTGAGGAGCTCGGGCTGCTGACCTGCATCGGTTTTATCCCCGGAGCCGGCCACAACCGTTTCGCTGAGGAAGACGAACCGGGCTTCATCGAGATCGAACCTGACGGCATCCGCCGGATCGCCGCTGTTGCTTGCGGTGAACAGATTGCCGTTGTCTGAGATCCGAACCTTGAGGGTGGAGCGCGTGAACAGATATTTACCCAAAAAGTAAGCACTCCATCGGTCGTTGAAGTGATACTCGGCTCCACCCATGACTTGATAGGCGAACGAGTCATCGATCTCGGTGGTAATGAGTGGACGAGTAGGGAGGAAAGCAGCGTTCGCCGAGTTCTCCAACGCTGCAAGCTCGGCGTTCCTCAAAACTTGCATTTCCGCGTCCGCCTGCTCCTGAGTCTTAAGGCCAAGAAGCACCTCAAGATCCTTGATCTCTCTCGCAGCAGCTCCCGAGCCTTCTTCCCACACCTGCAGGAAATCATCCACCTTGTTCGGAGCGCAGGCGACTTCATCGCGGCCCCCAGGTTGGTTAACGGGGACCGTACAGGTTGAATTGATGATCCTCACCCTGCCGCTGAAATCGCCGGCCGGGAGAATCTGCTGACGGTTATGAAACATGTCCTGTTCCCCCCATTGCACGGTTCTCTGAAAGCCTCGCAGAATCTGATCGTTCAGATCCTCGAACGCGCCTGATTGCTTGAAGTCCGTGAACATCCATCCTACGCCCAGACCCAGGATCGGGTTGAAGGGGCTGTCTTTCCGAAAACGGAAGACCG
>CBEVTG010000346.1:0-3102 GCA_965552745.1 uncultured bacterium | reverse complement strand
ACGGATGTTGCGCTCGCCAATGCCATGGCGTTCGCGGGTTGCTCCAACGAACATCGAGGCCCCGCCCACCAGCTTCGCAACCAGGCCTTTGCCGCGCACGCCCAGGTCATCGAATTTTTGCAGCATGACTTCGATAGCTGAGGGGACAAACTTCCCGGGTGTGCGCTCGCGCTCGGAACGCTTTCCCGATGGCAGCAAGGCGTGCGCGAGTCCGCCAATGCGGTGATCGGGATGGTGCAGGAAGATCGCCACGCACGATCCGAGTCCGTGCACGGTCAACACGGCCGGTACGGGACACACCACCAGCCGGCCTATGGGGACCGGTTGCTCGAGGATCGGAGCGGTCTGGGTAGCCATCTCACGGACGGGACAGGGCGTCCAGCATCGTGTCGAGCGACTGCGGATCCGGCAGCAGGAAGAAATGCCCGGCGAACGAGTTGTGGGTGTCCTGGAACTCAGTCTGCAGCACCAGGGCGGTGTCCGCCACCCGGCTAATCTCCAGAATGGGCGCCTCCAGTACTGCCCCGACCATGTCGACGGCGAGGGAAGGAACCGAAGGGATGAGGCTGATGTGCAGGAGCTGGCTGATGGCGCTCAGATAGGCGGAAGACAGGATGTTTCCCAGCTCGAGCATGGCGGAGCGTTCGAGTTCCGAGGGTGAGTGCAACGACGACACCGACTTGCCGAGCATCTGACCCGCGAGCGTCGCCAGATTGTCCGGTGGGAAGACGATGAGTATGTTACCCCTCGTATCCCCGTACACCTTCATGTAGAGGGCCGCCACTTCTGCCTCCGGCCCGCCCAGGATGTCGCTGATCTGCGGAAAGGGAACCACGGCGACCTTGGGCACGGACAGGCTCACGGAACGGCCGACGAGCTGAGATAGAGCGGTGGCCGCATGACCGGCCCCGACATTGCCCACTTCACGCAGCGCGTCCACTTGGCGGGTATCGAGATCACAGAAAAGCATTGGTTCCTCCCTCGTTCGTCCTCACATGCCTGCCAGGTTTGCCAGATCCAGGATGAGCGCGATCTTTCCGTCCTCGAGGACCGTGGCTCCCGAGTACTCACGGAGGTTCTCGAGCGGGTTCTTGAGCGGCTTGACGACAATCGGGCGCTTACCGATCACCGAATCGACTCCCAGTCCGAACATCTGCCCGCCGGCCTCGTACACGACGGTGGGGCAGGTGTTTGACCACCCGCCTCCATCGCCTTCGCCGAGCACGGTTCGCAGGGCCTTGAGATTCACAGTGTGATCGGCCCATCGAAGCAAAGCGTTGCCGTTCGAGTACTGGACCTGATCAGGGCGGACCTCGAGTGTCTGCTGTACCGAGTGGATGGGAACAGCGTACACGTCGGGGCCCAGTCGCAGGAGCAGGGAATCGATGACCGCGACCGTGAGCGGTAGCATCATCTCGATCTCGGTACCCTTACCGAGCCGCGAAATGATTCTCATGTGGCCCCCCAGACTTTCAATGCGGGTGCGCACCACGTCCATGCCGACGCCGCGCCCTGAGACCTCGCTGAGTTTTTCGGCGGTCGAGAACCCCGGGATCGTGGTGAGCATGAGGGCGTCTTCCTCGCTCAACGCGCGGGCCTGATCCTCGGTCACGAATCCCTTACGCACTGCCGCCTCACGAATGCGCTCCGGGTCCATACCGCGGCCGTCTTCACACAGCCGCACGCGCACAACCTCTCCCTGTCTCTCGAGCGCCAGCCGGATATGTCCGCCGGCCGGCTTTCCGGCGGCGGTCCGTTGCTCGGGGCTTTCCAGTCCATGATCGATGGCGTTGCGTATGATGTGGTTGATCGGATCCACCAGTTCCTCGAGCATGGCGCGGTCCATGCGCACATCCGCGCCGATGATCTCGAGCGCAGCCTTCTTGCCGAGGTTCTGGGCCAGGTGTCTCACCGACTGGTAGAAGCGCTGCGCGATGAAATCGAACGGCACCATGCGCAGTTCCAGAACGTCATCGTGCAGGCGTGTCAGGGCACGCTTGAGTCTGCGCACCACCGGCGTGCTCGCCGGAGACCGGGGAAGGTGCTTCTCCACCACGGCCGAAGCCACGAGCAGATCGCCCACGCCGTCCATGAGCCGGTCGAGTACATCGGTGCGCACCCGGATCGTCGACGCGGGGGGCCGTGCGTCCGCCGGTGCCGGACTGGCGCTGGTCTTCCCGGTGCGGCCCACCCGGCAGCTGCTGATGTCGGGGAGGGCTGTGATGTCACGGACGATCGCTTCGGTGTTGAGGCTGGACTGGAGCTTGACCTCCACCTTGCCGGTGAAAGCGGATCCGGCCCACTGGGCCGGATCGGGATCACACTGATCCACAGTGCCGAGGGTCTGCAATCGCTTCAGGGCCACCATCGCACGGGCCGCCGGCAGGGGCGCGCCCGTCGATATCTCGAAGTGCACCTGCAGCGTGGCCACCTTGGTGGAGGCGCCGGGAGGTGCGGAGGTCTTGTCACCGGTGGCGCCCGACGCCGCCGGGACGCCCGAGGGCGGGGCCTGGGGTGTCTGGCCTGATTCGCCCCCACCGCTCGCATCCGAGCCGCCGCCGTTGGTGATCTTGTCTGCTCTGGTTGATGGCGCGGAGCTGGCAAGCAGCGCGCGCACGCGGGCGGTGAGATCTTCCGTGGAGGAAGATGGTTGCCCGCTGGCGGTAATTTCGTCGACGAGGGTGGTGATTAGATCGACGGCATCAAGCGTGATCTCGCTGAGCTCGGCGTCAATCGTTCTCTTACCCAGGCGCGCCTGGTCGTAAAGATCCTCCACGGCGTGCGCCAGCTCGGAGAGAGACTTGAACTCCATGGAAGCGGCCATGCCCTTGAGCGAATGAAACGAACGGAAAAGAGCGTGCAGCGACTCGGGAGGGGAGGATTCTGAGAGCTCGCGGCCTGTACGTGCGATCTGATCTAGATGTTCCCGCGCCTCGGAAAGAAAGAGCTCGAGGTATTTGCGGGTGTCCATGAGGGCAGGGATCCCGAGGTGGGATGCCTCAGGACTGCGACGAGAGAATGCTGCGAATGACCTTGAGCACCCGCTCTGCCGAGAAGGGTTTGACGATAAAATCCTTGGCGCCGGCTGCGAGCGACTCGATG
>CBEVTG010000345.1:0-3109 GCA_965552745.1 uncultured bacterium | reverse complement strand
TTCCATCCACAAGGTTTTCCTCTTCCTTTACGGGCGGGAGAAGGGTTATCTGCCATGTCTGAGAAGAAACCTCCGGTGATACCGGAGGAGAAGGTTACCGAACGGCTGAAGGCGGAGCTTCCGAGTTGGTACCTTGAAGGAAGGTGGATCCGCCGCAAGTTCAGCACGGACGGATGGCCTACCACGCTCATGCTGGTGAACGCCATCGGATTTCTCTGCGAAGGCGGCTGGCATCATCCCGATCTCGAAGTCACCTGGGGCAAGGTTTGGGTCAAGCTCTGTACCCATTCCTCGAACGGCATTACCGAGTGCGATTTCGAAATGGCGAAGCGCATCGAAGAGGTCGCGATGTGGAAGCCGGCGGCCGGCTCCGCCCTTCAGGGGAATCCCAACAAGTGGGTTCGCTGAGCTCCGGTTCACCCGAGCCAATCCCTCCCGAAGCCGGAGATACGGCCCCTGCGTCACCGGCGACGCCTGCTACTTCGCGTCAGCGGCTGGCCGTTCGCACCCCGCAGGGGGAGCGTCTCTTTGACTCCTGCTCCGAGCCGCTGGGACGAGACCGGGATCCGCTCGATGACCTGGCGCTTCTGCGCAACGCGCACCGCCCGTTCCTTTTGCACAGCGGATCGGACGTGGCCGGTCACGGCCGTTTCTCGATCCTGGGCTGCAGCCCGTTTCTGGAGTTCCGCTACCGCTCGGGCCGCGTTCTCGTCACCGGGAAGTATCCCCGCCGCTTGAAGGGCGATCCCTGGCACACACTACGCAGCCTGCTCTACGGCGTTCGCACACGCGCGCTGCGCGGGGTGCCAGCGGCGGGACTGGCGGTGGGGTACCTCTCGTACGACCTCAACCGCACGCTCGAGAAGCTCGGCGAACCGCCGGGCGGAGCCCTCGGCCTGCCCGAGATCTACCTGGCGTTCTATGACGCCGCCGCGGTCTACGATCGACGCTCCGGAGAAGCGGTGCTGGTCGGAAGCGACGCCGGCGCGGGAGGGACACCGGCCGGAGCGCAGGGCGGGAGCGCCCGGCGTGCCATAGACTCTCTGCGGCACCGCCTGGAATCATCCGCCGGACGCAGCGTCGTCACGGCCGCGCCCAGGCTCCGGGAGCAGCTCGTCTCACCGCTCGACAAGAGCGCGTATGCGCGCAGGGTCGAGCGTGCGCTCGAGGCGATCGGGCGGGGCGAGATCTACGAGGTCAACCTATCGCACCGCCTGGAAGGTTCCATGGCCGGTGACCCGATCGAAGCCTTCCGCGTCCTGTCCCGCCAGCACCCCGAGCCGTTCTCGGCATATCTCGATCTCGGGACGGAGCAGATCCTGTCTTTTTCTCCCGAGCGCTTCGTGTGCTTCGACGGTCGCGTGGCCACGTCCTGCCCGATCAAGGGAACGGCACCGCGCGGTTTCCCGCCCCTGGTCGATGCCTACCAGTCGCTGGTGCTGGCCGGCAGCGCCAAGAACCGTGCCGAGAACGTGATGATCGTCGATCTGGTGCGAAACGATCTGGGGCGAGTCGCAAAAACCGGTGGCGTGTGGGTCGAATCATTGTGCTCCACCGAGACGCACCCCTCGGTACACCACCTGGTGTCGACTGTGTCGGCTGAGATCGATCCGCGCTACGACGGTGTTGATATGATTCGCGCCCTGTTTCCGGCCGGTTCCATGACAGGCGCCCCGAAGATCAGTGCCATGGAATGGATCTCGCGCCTGGAGCCCACCCGCCGGGAGATCTATGCCGGCAGCCTGGGATACTTCTCTTTCGACGGCCGCTTCGACCTCAACGTGGTGATCCGCTCCCTGATCCTGCAGATGGATCGCGTGTGGCTGCAGGTTGGGGGAGCCGTGGTCGCCGACTCCGACCCGATCGAGGAATACCGCGAAACTCTGGAGAAGGGACGTGGGCTGATACAGGCCCTCGGACAGCGTGTGCGCCTCTAGCCTGCGCATCCTGCTCTACGAGTATTTCTGCGCCGGCGGTGGCGGGGCGCGGATCGATCCCGCTCTTCTCGGTGAAGCTCGTGCCATGCTGGCGGCGCTGGTCGATGATTTTTCGCGCCTGCCAGGCGCCAGGATCCTCACCCTGCAGAGACCCGGCTCCTCGCTCGAACTTTCCTCGCCCCACGAATCGCGCACCGTTCCTCTCAATGCCATCACCGCCAGCATGAGGCAAGCGCTGGAGGACGTGGACGCCGCTCTCGTTGTGGCTCCGGAAGCGGGAGGTGTTCTCGAGAAGCTCACGTTCGAGGTGGAAAAAAGCGGCGTGATCAATCTGGGAGCTTCGTCTGTGGCGGTGAGCGTGGCGGCCGACAAGTGGCACACATACCGTTTGCTGAGAAGTGCCGGCGTTCCGCAGCCGTGGAGCCTGCCGATACAGGCGCGGCGGCCGCTCCCAGGTCAGTGGATCGCGAACCGCCCGGCCACGGCGCCGAGAAAACCGTTCCATCGCCGGCGCGCGGAGAACATGCCCCGCCGGTGCGACTGGATCGTCAAGCCGCTGGACGGGTACGCCTGCCTGGGACTTCGGGATCTGAGCGGCGGCGGGACGCTGACTGACGCCGTCAGCGGCGCCCGTGCCCATACGAAGCGCGGGCAGGTTCTTCTTCAGGAAAGACTTCAGGGAACCGATGCAAGCGTGTCGCTTCTGGGCAACGGCAGGCGCGTGGTGGCCCTGTGTGTCAACCGCCAGCGACTGAAGAGGGGCGCTCAATACGAGTATATCGGAGGAGAGGTGCCGCTCCAGCATCCACAGGCCGGCCTGGCGGCGCGCGTGGCGTGTGATGTGGGGCACGCCATCCCCGGACTGCGCGGTTATTTTGGAGTCGATGTGTTGCTCGACCGTGAAGGCGCCTGGGTGGTGGACGTGAACCCGCGCCTGACCACGTCGTACCTGGCCGTGAGGCGGGTGCTGCGCGCCAACCCCGCGGCCTGGATCCTCGAAGCAGCCCGGAGCGGTCGCCTGCCGCGCCAGGTGCGTCTCAGTGGCAGAGCGAGGTTCACCCTACCGTGCCCGAGTTCATCGGCTGGGACATCGGCGGCGTCCATCTAAAGGCGGCGCGCCTGTCGTTTCGTGAAGGGCGGCTGGCCGATCTGCGCACAGCCATGCGCTACTT
>CBEVTG010000344.1:0-3110 GCA_965552745.1 uncultured bacterium | reverse complement strand
CCATGTTGACAAGGTTGTTACCGAGGACGCCATATACGATGGCGAGTGCCGTCGGCCTCATTTCACGGAGGTCTAGGGGGCAGGCGGACTGGTAGCTGGAAACAGGATCGGCTGCAGCCGCTTTCGTACCATGTCCATCTTCGCATAACGGCCCGAGACCAACCCGGACAAACGATCGATCAGGAAGAAGAGACCGTGCATGGCCAGAAGCAGGGCCAGCGGATAGGCCTGGAAGACATAGCGATTCTCGATTCCGAAACTACCCGGCACCTGGTTCAGATTCATGATGAATACGACGTGTGCAAGAGAGAGGATCCACAGAGCCGCGACAAATTCCTTCCGGGTGAAGAAGCTCGCCACCAGGCCGACCGGGAAGAGCCACCACAGCCACTCGTACCCCCGCATGAAGTGCGGCAGGTACTGGAATGCGTACCGTGCATAATTTCCGGCTACGCGGAGCCCGACCTCGATCGTTGAGTGCTCCAGAAAAAGGTACCGGAAGTGGCTTACCGGTGGATCGGATTGCCATGTTCCAGGATCACCCTGGAACTCGAGGTTGCGCCAGAAGTTGACCGTCTGGCCGTGGATAGGCGAGGGGGGCCGAAAGAGCAGATCGGGCACGACCAGGGCGGCGACCGCCAGGCCGGCGATGAGCAGGTGGCGCGCAGCCCGGCGGCGGTGCTCGGACCGCCATCCCCTGTTCGTGAGGAACCACACGACCAAACAGCCTGCGACGATGACGTAGGAATAGGCTCGAGTGAGAATCAGGAGGCCGCCGGCGATCCCTGCCAGAACCGATTGCAGGGTGCGCCGGCGCGGTTGCCAGGCGTCGAAAAGCCATAGACCGAATAGAAGAAGCAGGGCGCAGAAGAGAGGAGCCCTCAGTCCGGAGACACCGTAATAGTGCACGATCGGATTCGCGGCAAACAGGAAAAGGGCGGTGAGTCCCACCATATCCCCGAAGAAGCGCCGCCCGAACAGAAGCACGAGCAGTCCGGCGAGAAGGGTTTGCAGGAGGGTTATCACCCGGGCCACGAGCTCGGTGTCGTCGGAGAACAGCAAGCCCGCCTTGAACCACAGGACATGGAACGGCTCCCGGGTGGGGCAGTCGTAAAACACCCGCATCTGGCGGGCGTCTGAAACGAAACCGGCGATGTCCGGGTTTATGGGTGAGCGCATGAACAGGAGAAACGATCCCTGAAGCTGCTGGAGCAGCAGCAACAGACCCACGGTCGCCAAAATCCAGACCAGCCAGACTGGTACCCCCTGGCGGCATGCCTGCCGGTGCGGTGGAATCGAATGAGGTTCGTCGGGCATGATCGCGTTCCGGCCCCCCGCCGTGCAAAGATAGAGGGTGTACCGACCGGGGTCAACGTTGCGAAACGAATCTCCGCAGGAAGTCTTGACGGGAGACATTGCTGATGCCATCCGTGCAAGTAACCCCTCGCCCGGTGCGCGGGCTGGCCGCCCGCCATGCCGCCGAGACGCTTCGAGCCGCTGATCCGGTTCTGGGAGCGGTGATCGAACGGGCCGGCCCCTGCCGCATCGAGGGCAGGCGCGATCCGTTCATTTCCCTGGCGGAGGCGATCGTGCATCAGCAGCTGTCGATGAAAGCGGCAGCGACTATCTGGAAGCGTTTCGAGGGTGCGTTTGACGATGGCCGCGTCGTCCCCGATGCGTTGCAGCGTCTCTCCACCCAGCGCATGCGCGGTGTGGGGCTTTCACGGCAGAAGATCCGCTACCTGAAATCGCTGGCGACGAGCTTCGAGGACGGGACCCTGGGCGGGCGGAAGCTGAGGCGCCTGGGGGACGAGGAGATCATCGAGAACCTCACCCGTCTGCCGGGAATCGGCCGCTGGACGGCCGAGATGTTCCTCATCTTCTGCCTCAAGCGGCCCGATGTCTGGCCGGTGGACGATCTCGGACTCCAGAAGGGGCTCAAGCGTCTTCTCCGGCTGCGAAGCCTTCCGAATCGCAAGAGGGCGCTGGCTCTCGGAGAGCGGTGGAAGCCCTACCGGACGGTGGCCACCTGGTACCTCTGGCGGGGTCTCGACGGGGGCGGGATCGGCTGAAGCACGGGGTGAAGTTCGCACCGGGAAAGGCGCTGCGGTACAGTACCTGGATGATGTGCTCATTGCGAAGGGATCGGGGGGCCCGCGGATGGCCGGGCGGAGATCGGCTCACCCGGATGCGCCGCGGGGTGCTGGTGTCCGCCGTCGTTGCAGCACTGGTGGTCGGGGTAGAGGGCGGGGGAATCCGGGCTGCTTCGGAAGGGAAGGGCATGAAAGAGAAACGATCGGAACCGAACAGGCTGGCGAAGGAAAAGAGCCCGTACCTGCTGCAGCATGCCGATAATCCCGTGGATTGGTATCCATGGGGTGAGGAAGCCTTCAAGAAGGCCCGCGAGGAGAACCTGCCGATCTTCCTGTCGATCGGCTACTCCACCTGCCACTGGTGCCACGTCATGGCGCACGAGTCATTCGAAAACGAGGAGATCGCCGCGACCCTCAACAAACATTTTGTGTCGATCAAGGTCGATCGCGAGGAGAGGCCTGACGTCGATCGCGTCTACATGACATTCGTCCAGGCGACCACGGGAAGCGGTGGCTGGCCCATGAGTGTATTTCTGACGCCCGAGTTGAAGCCTTTCTACGGCGGCACCTACTTTCCGCCCGACAGCCGCTACGGCCGGCCGGGCTTCGGCGATCTGCTGCTGCGCATCGCCGATTCTTGGAAGACTCAGCGGGAGCAGATCATCCAGTCCAGCAACCAGGTCATCGAAACTCTGCGCAAGGATGCGGTCCCGAAGCAGGCAAGCGGCTCGCTTCCCGAAGTGACCGTCTTGAACAGAGGTTATGACTTGTTTGCTGCGGAATACGACAAGCGCCTCGGTGGATTCGGCGGCGCGCCAAAATTTCCACGCCCGTCCATCCATAACTTCCTGCTTCGATTTCACGCGCGCACGGGATCCAGTGAAGCGCTGGACATGACGCTGCACACGCTGCGAGCCATGGCCGCAGGCGGCATGCACGACCACCTGGGCGGAGGATTCCACCGCTACTCAGTCGACGAGCGCTGGCACGTACCCCACTTCGAAAAGATGCTCTACG
>CBEVTG010000343.1:0-3131 GCA_965552745.1 uncultured bacterium | reverse complement strand
CGAGGCAACCCTCGCCGCAGAGCGCGGCGCCCGTCTCGCGAACATGGAAGACTGGATCGAGAGCCGTGTTGTGGGCCAGGACGAGGCCGTGCAAACGGTGGCGCGCGTTCTGCGGGTCAATGAACAGGGCCTCAAGCTGCAGCCGGAGAGGCCCAACGGGGTCTTCCTTTTCATGGGACCCACCGGAGTGGGGAAGACCGCCCTGGCGCGCTCCCTCTCCGAGTACCTGTTCGGTGACAAGGAACGGCTCGTGCGCATCGACATGTCGGAGTACATGGATCGCATCAATTCTTCCCGTCTGATCGGTTCCGCCCCCGGGTACGTGGGGTACAACGACCAGAACCAGCTGACAGACGCCATACGCCAGCACCCGTATTCGGTGCTTCTCCTAGATGAGATCGAAAAGGCGGACACGCACCTGCTGCAGCTGTTCCTGCAGGTCTTCGATGCGGGGCGCTTGACGGACGGGCGCGGCCGCACCGTCCGCTTCCACCACACCACGGTGATCATGACGAGCAACGTGGGAAGCGAGCTCTTCCTGCGGGACCCGGTCGGATACCGTTCGAGCTCGGCGAAGCAGGGCGTGCCGCGCTCCAACCTGATGCATCAGCTGCGCCAGCGCTTCACACCCGAGTTCCTGAACCGCATCGACGAGATAGTCTTCTTCAACCCCCTCAAGGAAGCGGATGTGACACGGATAGCGCGCCTGGAGTTCCAGGCGGTGAAGAAGAGTCTGGAACAAGAAGGGCGGTCTCTGGTGCTCGAACCGGAGGCGCTGCGCCTGCTGGCCTCGGAGGGCTACTCGTTCGAGTTTGGTGCCCGTAACCTGCACCGCGTTTTGCGGCGCCTGGTGCTCGAGCCCCTGTCGCGCCTGGTGCTGGCGGACGGCTGGGAGCGCACGCAGACCGTCCGCGTGCGGCTCAAGGGCAGCGGGCTCGAGGTGGTGGCCGAGGACAGCTCCGGAGAGCAGACGGTAGCCGAAACGGTGGAGAGCGACGGAGAAGCGTCGGCCCTGGCGCCCGCGCTCGAGACCTGAGGGAGGTTGGCGGCAGGTGTCGAAACTCAAGCCCGTTCTGATTGGAATTCTCGCGTTGGCGGCGGGAGTTCTCGGTCTCGTGGGGTGGCAGCTAATGGGCCTCGTGCGTCCGGCCCGCCAGATACCCGAGGTCCATCCGGATGAGTTCATGGTCTCGTCGGAAGATGTCGAGTTCACCTCCGTCGACGGTGTGCCGCTCCGCGGCTGGTTGCTCGGCGGCCGCAACGGCGCTCCCGCGGTGCTGCTATGCCACGGCCTGGGCGCGAATCGTGCCTCCCTGATGAACCTGGCCGTTCCCCTTCATCAGGCGGGCTACCATGTGTTGCTATTCGATTTCCGCGGGCATGGTGAGAGCGGTGGAATGCGCACCACGCTGGGGATCGACGAGGCCCAGGACATTCTGGGTGCGATCGACTTTCTGGGCACGCAGGAGCGCATCGACAGCTCGCGAGTCGGCGGCTGGGGGCGTGACATCGGCGCCTACGCGCTGGTGGTGGCGGCCCGCCACAGTGACAAGCTGCGCGCCCTGGCCCTGGATAGTGTCTTCCCGGATCCCGGGTTCCTGATCGGGGAGCGGCTATTCCAGCAGACCGGCCCTCTCAAGGGGCCGCTGGCGTGGCTGGCGGAGCAGGAGTTCCTCTGGCTTCTGGGCCCGACCAATTCGGAGCCGCCCGCCTCGGTCATTCTCGAGACGCTCTCCGATCGCAACCTCTTCATGGTGGTGGCAAGCGGCCAGAAGCGCCAGGCGGCGATCACCCGGGATCTCCTGGAGCGCATCCCGGAGGATGTGGAAGGCGAGAAGAACCTTCTGGAGCTGGAGGCCGCCTGGAGCAGCAACCTGTACGGCGACGAACGGACCCGCTACCTCGACAGCATCCGCAAGTTCTTCCTGCGCACCATGCCGCCCCGGCCATCCCGCTCACGAAACGACAAGCCGATTCGGCTGCTCGACGGCTGAACACCGGCCCGTTCAGCGAACCTTCGCCAGCACCGCCTCCCAGAACTCGGCCGAGCGCGTGAACTCGAGCCGGAACACCGGAATCTGCCGGGCCGCCCGCTCGACGATGTTCATGGTCTGCGCCGGGTTGGCAGGAATCATCGGGTCGGTCACGAATGGCATGCATGAGAGGACTGCGGCGGCCGCGCGGGGCCTGTCGAGAGCCTCCAGCTTCACCTTGGACGCCTGTACCAGCTGATAAAGGCCGGCGATCGGGTAGGTGTGGCGCTCGGTGACCTGACGCTCGCGGACCGGCCCCCGGAACGGAACGCTGTGGGCCATGAAGCCCTTCTTCTCCTGGGTGATGAGGGTCATATCGTCGCTGAGGATCATGCAGTCCTCGGCGCTCAGCCGGGAGACAGTCGTTTTTCCGACTCCGGAGTGGCCGAAGAAGACATACACCTTGCCGTCCCGCAGGAGGGAGGCGGCGTGCAGGAGAAACCCGTTGCGATGGATTGCACTCCAGGCACAGTAGGCCCGCAGGAACAGCTCCAGTGGCACCCGAAGACCGGACCAGCCGTCGCGGCACAGGGAGAGAAGGGCCGAGGAACCGTCCCTCTCAAACCAGCCGCCAAAGTAGATGCCATGAATCAGCAGATGATTCCCGTCAGGGCGCTGAACGTAGTAGCGCCGGGGATCGATCCGTGGATCCAGAAACTGGTCCACGCTGGCCCGGCGGAACTCCAGCGTGAGATCGTGCTCGGGGAGCGGCTCGCTGATGAAGCCAAGGTAATGATCGGAGAGCGCCGGCTCCACATCTGGAGGAATACCGTCCAGGCGGATCGAGAAGGGACCGATGCGAACGGAACGCGAGGGCCATCCGGCAGCCGGCTCTGCCAGATCCTCGAAGAAATCGAGGCCGGGGGTGTAGTCTCCACGCGGCTTCATTTCCGCCCGACCTTCAGACGGCTGAGCAAGACTGCCCGGAGACCGACCAGAAGTGATCGCGCCGCCCCCAGGAGTAGCCACCCCCGCCGACAGGATCGGGTCCGGCTCCCGCTGCGGACCGAGCGCACGCGGCCCAAAAACCGGGCGTCAGGCCAGAGCGGGTCGAACCGCGGACTGGCATCTCCCTTGGTAACCATGTTGCGGTGGCCG
>CBEVTG010000342.1:0-3131 GCA_965552745.1 uncultured bacterium | reverse complement strand
CGGTCGAGTGAGATAGACACAGCCATCTCCAGGCCGATGATACCGAAAGGCGCCTGATCGAACTCGGCTGCTTTCTCGATGGCATTGTGGGGCGCGTGGTCGGTAGCGATGGCTTCGAGGGTGCCATCCAGAATCCCTTCCATCACGGCTGTTCGATCCTCTTCTGATCTCAGGGGCGGGTTCATTTTGGCATGGGTATCGTAGCCGCGCACGGCCTCTTCAGTGAGGCTGAAGTGGTGCGGTGTCGCCTCGCCGCTCACGGATACACCGCGGGCGCGTGCCTCGCGGATGGCTTCCACGCTCCGGCGCGCGCTGACGTGCGCAATGTGCACACGCCCACCGGTGATCTCCGCCAGACGGATGTCCCGGCTCACCATGATGTCCTCGGCTGCGCAGGGCATGCCCCGAACACCCAGCGCGGTCGAGACCTGCCCCTCGTTCATGGCGCCCGATGCGGCCAGATCCGGGTCCTCGCAGTGATTGATCACCGGGATCCCGAACTGGCGACAGTACTCGAGCGCCCGGCGCATGAGGACCGACGAGGCCACGGGGCTGCCGTCGTCCGAAACAGCCACCGCTCCCGCGCGCACCATCTCGCCGATCTCGGCGAGCTCGGCACCCTTGCGCGCCTTCGTCACGCACCCGATGGGCATGACATTGGCTCCCTCAGCCCGCCGCGCCTGAGCGAGAACAAATTCGATCATCGAGCCATTATCCAGAGGTGGCTCGGTGTTGGGCATGCAGGCCACAGTGGTGAATCCGCCCGCCGTAGCAGCTCGAGAGCCACTGGCGACGGTCTCTTCGTCTTCGCGTCCAGGCTCACGCAGATGCACATGCATATCAATAAAACCCGGCGCCACCACCCGACCGGAGCAGTCAATGATTTCAGAATCGGCACTCACGATACTCGGCTCGACCCTTGCGACGCGTCCATCCTCGATGAGAACGTCGGCGCGCCCGTCAACGCCGGAGGCGGGATCCACCACCCGGCCACCCTTAAGCAGCCTCTTCATGTGCCCCCCCTCCCAGCAACAGGTAGAGAACCGCCATGCGCACCGCTACGCCGTTAGCAACCTGTTCGAGAATCACCGAATACGGTCCATCCGCCACCTCGCTGGCGATCTCAACACCCCGGTTCATGGGCCCCGGGTGCATGATGATGACATCGGGTTTCGCCAGGCGCAGGTGCTCTGCGGTCAAGCCAAAGTAGTAAAAGTATTCGCGAAGTGAAGGAAAGTGTCCTCCTTTCTGGCGCTCGAGCTGCAGTCGCAGCATCATGATCACATCCGCGCCTTCAATCGCCTCCGCGAGGTTCGAGGTGACGCGTGCTCCCAATTTCTCGATGTGCGGAGGGATGAGCGTCGGCGGTCCACAGACCGTGACCTCAGCGCCTACCTTCCTCAGCAGAAAAAGGTTGGAGCGAGCCACCCGGCTATGCGCGATATCACCAACGATCGTCACGCGAAGCTTTTCCAGGCGTTCCTTTTTCTTCCTGATGGTGAAGGCATCAAGGAGCGCCTGGGTGGGGTGCTCGTGAAAACCGTCCCCGGCGTTGACGATGGATGAGTGTAGTTTATCCGCCAGAAGATGCGGAGCTCCGCTGCTCGAGTGCCGCACGACAATGATGTCCGGCGACATCGCCTCCAGGTTGCGCCCCGTGTCGATGAGTGTCTCCCCCTTGACGATGCTGCTGCCGGTCCCGACCAGGTTGACCGAGTCAGCGCTCAGACGCTTTTCGGCAATCTCAAAGGATGATCGGGTTCGAGTGCTGGGTTCCAGGAAAAAGTTGACGACCGTGCGGCCTCGAAGGGTCGGTACCTTCTTGATCGGCCTGCGAGCAATGTCGAGAAAACCCTCAGCTGTGTCGAGGATCAACTGGATGTCTTGAAGATCCAGATCCTCTATCCCGAGAAGGTGCCTTGCCTTCAAGCGCAAGCGGAACTCCTCCTCTTACCTGGTGCGGTCGAGCCTGCCGATACGTACCTCATCCACCTCATCCTGTTCCTCCAGGAGCACCTGCACAAAATCATCCGCCGCAGTAGGCAGGTTCTTGCCGATGTAATCAGCCCGGATGGGAAGCTCCCGGTGCCCGCGGTCAACGAGCGCCGCGAGCTGAATGCGGCGTGGGCGCCCAAGGTCGATGATGCCGTCGAGGGCCGCACGCACCGTACGTCCCGTGTACAGAACATCATCCACCAGGATGATGTTACAACCATCCACCGAGAACGGAATTTCGGTCTTGCGCAAGATCGGGTGATCGCTGATGGCCGTGAGGTCATCTCGATAGAGCGTGATATCGAGCACTCCGACCGGCACCTTCGACCCCTCAAACTGCTCGATGCGTTCGGCGAGCCGTCGCGCCAGCGGTACGCCCCGCGTGCGGATACCCACGAGCGCCAGATCCGCCGGATCCGGATTGCGTTCCAGAATCTCATGTGCCATACGGGAAAGCGTACGGGATATCTTTTCTTTGTTCATGACGACGCTCATTGGAACCGATGGCATGCGTACTCCCCTCACCCGCCGAGCGCGGGCACAAAAAAAGGCCCCCTCAGCGGGGACCTGTTCAGAAAGTCGATTTTATAGACAACGACCCGAACCCTTTCTGGCCTCGCTGGACCAGTTTAAAAAGTCGGGAAATTATACCGATCCCCCGGGAGAGTGTCAATCCAGCGCAGGGAATCCTTCCTCGGGCTCGGGAAAAGTATCGATCCTCTGCTCGCCGATGAATACTCCCTCATAGCTCGGTATCGAGGACGCCGGCGTCACCTCCAGGTAGGACGCGGTCATCGCCTCCGTCGTCGGTTCTCCGTCGAGATCCCGAGCCACGGGCAGCCCCAGCAGGTAGAGCAGCGTCGGAAGGACGTCGGCCAGGCGCGTACGGTTCAGCGTGTTCTCCGCCTTCACGCCGGGCCCGTACATGAAGAGAATTCCCGAGGGGCCGCGATGGTGGGTGCCGCTCAGGCTTGCCGCACCCCGGAGGTTCCGTACCGCGCGGGCCGCGATCGACTCCGCCGCCATGCCGTGAGGAGACACGACCAGCAGCAACCCCCGAGTACCCACGGCCTCGATCTCGCGAGCGATTTGCTCATCCAGAAACTTACAGTACTCCGAAATGGCACGGCCATAGC
>CBEVTG010000341.1:0-3158 GCA_965552745.1 uncultured bacterium | reverse complement strand
ACGCTCACGTGGTCTACAACCTCTACGGCAAGAACATCACACTTCTACTGGAGGGGCGCCTGTTCTCACGGGCCGGAAGCGTGCGCTTCGAGCCCACGGGCGCCAAGCTCGGCTCCCTGCGCATTCCCAGCGTGGTGCTCGAGCGCGCCATCGGCAGGCACTTCGACGCTCCTGAGAACCTGGACAAGCTGCGCCTACCGCCACAGGTCGAGGATCTGCGCGTGGAAAACGGCGAACTCATCATCTCCTATCGCTGAATGGCCGGACCGGTTTAGCGGGGAATATCGATGCCGTATGATTTGATCTTGCGGTGCAGGTGACTGCGTTCGAGCTTGAGGATGCGGGCCGCACGCGTGATATTCCAACTGTTGTCTTCCAACGTGCGCCGGATCAGCTCGCGCTCGAAACGTTCCCAGCCCTCCCGAAGTGACAGCCGCCGGCCGCTGTTGCCGTCGGCTCGGTCCGAATCTTCTCCACGCAGGGCAGCCGGTAAATCGGAGAAGTCGATCTTATCGTTCGGCGCCATGATGACGAGCCGCTCGATGACATTCTTGAGCTCGCGTACATTTCCTGGCCAGCGATATTTCTTGAGCGCCGCCAGCGCCGGGGCCGAAAACTCTTTCGGCCGGCGGCCGTATTCCTGGGCGAACTCCGAGGCGAAGTGCTCGGCCAGCAAGGACACATCGCTGGCTCGATCGCGGAGCGACGGTACATGGATGGGAATGACCGCAAGGCGGAAGTAGAGATCTTCCCGGAAGCGCCCCTGGCGGATTTCCTCCTCCAGATCCTTGTTGGTGGCCGCGAGCACGCGCACATCCACCTGCACGGAAGATGCACCTCCGACCGACTCGAACTTCTGCTCCTGTAGCGCCCTGAGAACCTTGGCCTGTGTGCGCAGGCTCATGTCCGCGATCTCGTCCAGGAACAGGGTGCCTCCGTCCGCCAGCTCGAACTTCCCCTTCTTGTCGTCCACCGCGCCGGTGAAGGAACCCTTGACGTGGCCGAACAACTCGCTTTCGATCAACTCTTCCGGAATGGCGGCGCAGTTCATTTCCACAAACGCCTCCTCCGCACGCAGGCTGGTCGCGTGGATCATGCGAGCCACGAGTTCCTTGCCGGTTCCGTTCTCTCCAAAGACCAGCACGCGCCCGTTCGTGGGTGCGGCCCGACGGATTTCCTCCCTTAGACGCTCGATCTTGCTGCTCTTGCCGATGAGGGTGTGCCGGCGCTGCAGCTGCTCGCGCAGCATGCGGTTGCGCGTCTCGAGGAGACGCTGCTTGAGGGCGTTGCGCAGCACGAGCACGGTCTTTTCGAGCGATAGGGGTTTCTCGACGAAATCAAACGCACCAAGCTTGGTGGCTCGCACCGCGGTCTCGATGTTGCCGTGTCCCGACATCATGATCACGGTCGCGTCCATGCCCCGCTGCTGCAGCTCGCGAAGCGTCTCGAGCCCGTCCATCTTGGGCAGCCATACATCGAGCAGGATCGCATCACAGGGGTTGCGCTCATAAACCTCCAGGCACTGCTCGCCGCTCTCCGCCAGCTCCACCTCGTAGCCTTCATCGAGCAGAACACTGCGCAGCGATGAGCGCACCCCCGCTTCATCATCAACAATAAGGATGCGCTCGTCTGCCATGGGTCAGGCCTGGACCGGAAGATCGATGACGAACGTCGTGCCCCGCGGCACGTTGGAGCGTACGCGTATGGCACCGTGGTGATCGGAAATGATGCGATCGACGATTGCCAGGCCGAGACCTGTTCCACGGTTCTTGGTGGAGAAGTAGGGCATGAACAGGCGATCATGATCTTCCGGAGGAATTCCAGGACCGGTGTCGCTGACCTCCACCCGAACCACCCGAGGATCTTTAAGGTAACGGGTGCCGATGAGCACCTGACCGTGTCCGTTCATGGCCTCGATGGCGTTGTCGATCAGGTTGATAAACACTCGACGCATCTGCTCAGGATCGACGTGCACGGCGGGAGTTTCAGCATTGTCGCGGCGGATGATCGAAAGATCGGAACCGCGACCGTTGTAGTGAGTCAGTGCCTCGTCGATCACACGGTCGAGTTCGATTGGCACCGGCTGCACACGGGGCATTTGCGCGAAGCGCGTGAATGCATCGACGAGGCTCTTGAGCGAATTGACCTCGCGCACGATGCTGGCGGTTCCTTCCTCGACGATCTCACCCAGCCTGGGGCTCTTCTCGCGCCACTTCTTGCGAATGCGTTCGGCCGAGAGCTGGATGGGCGTGAGCGGGTTCTTGATCTCATGCGCGATGCGGCGTGCGACTTCCCGCCAGGCGGCGAGGCGCTGGCCTTTGATGAGATCGGTGAGATCTTCCAGCACGATGAGCATGCCCAGGTAACCGCCCTGGCCGTCATCGAGCTGGGAGAGGTGGGCGGCCGCGGTGACTGTCCGCCCCCGGCTGACGAAGCGCAGGTCCCTCTCCAGCGAGGCATTGGCTCCCGACTGGACGCTCTGGATGGCTTCGCCGAGGCTTTTGAGGTCGGGACTTCCCTGCTGCAGGACCTCCGCCGGCTTGCTGAGGATGGCTCCGCGGCGCGGCAGTCCCAGAATGCGGTGTGCGGCGCGATTGATGGTGCTCACCCTCCCCTGGCTGTCCAGCGAGATGACGCCCGTAGTGATGTTCTCGAGAAGGATCTCGATGTAGCGGCGGCGTTCCTCGAGAGCCTGGTTAATTTCGTTGAGCTCGCCGCTGCGGCGTTCGATAGTTTCCCGGTTGCCCCGCAGCTCCTCGGTCATGGCGTTAAACGAATCCACCAGGATCCCGAGCTCGTCTCCGGCTTCCACTTCAACCTTGTAGTCGAGGTTGCCCGAAGAGATTTCACGCGTGCCGTGGGCCAGCATCTGAATGGGTATGGTGATGCGCTTGGACAGGTACAGGCCAATCCACGTCACCGAAAAGAGGATGATCAGGGTCACGAGCGCGAACGCGAACGTGTACAGGCGCTGGATGTTCGACTTCTGGGCTTTGTTCTGGCGGTAGTTCTCGCTCGCGCGGCTGATGCGTGAGGTCAAGCCCATCAGGTCCCGCGAAACCCGGTAGCCGGTCACCAGCACGCCCTGGGCGGGCTCACCAGGTTCAAGAGACGCGATGGGCACGCCATAGCGCACCAGCTGCGAGCCGCTATGCGAG
>CBEVTG010000340.1:0-3159 GCA_965552745.1 uncultured bacterium | reverse complement strand
AGCTGACCCTGAGTCAACTGGCCATGGCCCCCCTCTCTTGCTCAATTTGACCCAACTCATTCTGCCCCTTAAGTTTGGATCGATTTCTCTGCCCGGTCCCTCAGACGGAACCCAAGCGGCCGGGCGGGAGGAGATGCTAGCCATGGACTCCAGCCACGAAAGCACCCTGAGCCTGGATCTCGAGGGGGAGCTTTACTCGTATACCCTCCCCTCGTTGCTCTTCAGCGTGTGCCAGAGCCGGGAGACCGGAGTACTCACGATGGAGCAGCTGACCGTCGCCATGAAGCAAACCTGCAAGATGGTCTACATCCAGGACGGTAAGGCAGTCTTCGCCACCTCCAACGATCGTGAAGACCGGCTCGGCCAGCTTTTCCTGCGGCGGGGCATCCTCTCCCTGGAGCGCCTCATTGCCGGAATCGACCGCTCCCTATCGGAGCGCAAACGGCTCGGCACCATCCTCGTTGAGGAAGGGTGGATTCGTCCCGTTGACCTGGTCTCGGGGATCACTGAACAAGTCAAGGAGGTCATTCTCAGCCTCTTCCAATGGACCGACGGCTGCTACAAGTTCGTCATGGGAGATCTACCGACCAAAGAGATCGTGACGTTGCAGATGAGCACCCGGAACTTGGTGCTTGAGGGGATCAACCGCATTCAGTCCTGGTACCGGATCCAGGAAGCCATTGGCGGCCTGGAGACGTGCTACCAGACCAGCCCCAACCTCGGCGAGGTCACCCAGGATATGAACCTCTCTCTCGAACAGTGGAGCCTGCTCTCCGTCTGTGACGAACCGTCGTCCCTCAAGCAGATTTGCGCCAGCTCGGCCCTCAAGGATTTCGAGGTCTGCCGGCTCATGTGGGCCTTCCTCGCCACCGGAATGATTCACAAGATCAACTGATCCTCCGCCTCGCGCCCCGCACGACACTCCCCGGCCGCATGCGGGGCTCACCGTCTCCGGTGTATGATCGGTTTCTCCTGTGGAGACGAAATCCCCATGAAGCTGCCCATCTACCAGGTCGACGCCTTCACCGGAGAAGTGTTCTCCGGAAACCCTGCCGCTGTCTGTCCCCTGGGCCAGTGGCTTCCAGCGGATCGCCTGCTGGCGATCGCCGCCGAGAACAACCTCTCGGAGACGGCATTTTTCGTGGAACGGGAGAACACTTACGAGCTGCGCTGGTTCACTCCGACCACAGAAGTCGATCTCTGCGGGCACGCCACGCTGGCCTCCGCTTTTGTCATCTGGAAGCGCCTGGGCGTCAACCTCGATGTCCTGAAGTTCGAGACCCGGAGCGGCCCCATTTCCGTGTGCCGCAGGGGCGATCTGCTGGTGCTGGACTTGCCGCGGATTGCTCCCGTTCGCGGCGATATTCCAGCCGACCTCCCGCAGCATCTAGGGAAACCACCCGCAGAATTGTGGACGACCCCGCCCTCAGAGAATGGAGGGAATTATCTGGCGGTGTACGGATCGGAAAATGAAGTGCGCACCCTGCAGCCCGACCTGGTCTCGCTGGGCCGCCTGCCCGACATGGGCGTCATCATTACCGCACGGGCCGAGAAGGTTGATTTTGTTTCGCGCTACTTTGCACCGGCGTTCGGAATCCCGGAGGACCCGGTGACAGGCTCCGCCCACTGCACCCTGGTTCCCTACTGGGCGGATCAGATCGGACGCACGAGCCTGCAGGCACTGCAGGTTTCGAAGAGGGGCGGAGAGTTGTTCTGCGAGCTGAAGGGAGATCGGGTACAGGTCGGAGGTCGGGCCGTTTGCTATCTCGAGGGAACGATCACTCTCTAGCGCGGGAGAGAAAGCGCTCCACATCCTCCGCCAGCCGGGGCAAATCACCGCTCAGGCTTCGCACACCGTCCCGGCCCATCACCACGGTGTCCTCCACGCGGACGCCGTTGCCGCTCTCCGGAAAATAAAGCCCCGGCTCGATCGTGAACACCATGCCCTCCTCGAGCGGCACGGTCTTGGCGCCCACATCGTGCACCTCGAGCCCCACGTAGTGGCAGCAGCCGTGGCGAATCCCCTCCCCGTACCCGGCATCCTCGAGCACGGCGCGAACCTTCTTGTCGATCGACTCCAGCGTCGCTCCCGGTCGTGCAGCGCGCAGACCCGCTTCCTGGGCCTTGATGACGGCGTCGTAGATCTTTCGCTGCTCCCGGGTGAACTTGCCCGACACCGGAAAGGTGCGCGTCACGTCGGCGGCGTAACCGTCTTTTTCGGCACCCGCATCGATCACCACCAGCGCTCCCGCTTCCAGCCTGGCCTCGTTGCGCATGTAGTGCAAAATGGTTGAGCGCGGGCCCGATGCAACGATGGTCGGAAAGGCAAGTGCCTGTGCTCCCTCTCTGAGGAAAGCCGCCTCCATCTCCGCCTGAACATCCAGCTCCAGCGGACCCGGGCGTATGAGTCCGGCCGCGCGCCGGAAGCCAGCGAGGGTAGCTTTCACCGCCTGATCGACACGCTCGATCTCCTCCTCGTCCTTGAGCAGGCGCAACCCGTCCAGCTCCTGCCGGGCATCCAGGGTGCGCAGAGAAGGGTATCGATCGCGCAGGCGCGCCACGAGGTCGAGATTCGGAGTCAGCGGAGTCTCCAGTGACACCGGCCTGGCCGCCACGAATAGTGCGTCGGTCTCCGCAAGTGCCTTCTTCAGCCATTCATCGAGGCGGTGCAGAGTTTCGATGGTCTCGAACCCGGTCGTCTCCCGCGCCGACTGTCTTTCCGGATCGTCCTGGCCCACCTTCCAGTCGAACCGGCCTGGCACGAGGACCGGGCTGTCATAGATCCGGTCGCGTGCGGTCGGTTCGTTCAGGAACAGGATCTCCGAGCGCTCCCCCGAGCCGATGCTGAGGGCCATGGCGGCACCGCCGACATCGACACCGGTGAGATAGAGAAAATCCGGGTTCTGTTGTGGCTCATCGAGATACGCCTCATTCCCCGTTCCCAGGAGCAGAAACCATCCACGCTCCCCGGCCTCGAGCCGGCTGCCGAGCTGGTCAGCCAGCCGCAGGCGGCGCCCGGAGTAGGTGGACTCCGGAAGACCGGGGTGAAACCCGATCCCGGCGGGCGCCTCATCCGCAGCGGCTGCAGGGATTGTCCAGACCGCCGGCGGGGCCAGGAGAACAGCGAGAGATACGAGATACTTGAGCATGGTCCGGCCT
>CBEVTG010000339.1:0-3170 GCA_965552745.1 uncultured bacterium | reverse complement strand
CAGTTTGGCGGCACTCTGTGCGAGCGCTGGGCCGCGTCGATCTTCTCTCTGCCACCGCAGCTGGCGCTGGCCGCAGCGCCCGGTCTGCGCCGCAGCCTCGCGGTTGCGCTGCTGCTGTGTGGCGCCACCGTCCTGCTGCTGGGCCCCCTGCGGTCCAGGCTGCGTCCACCGGCGATGGCCGCAGTCTGGATCCTGCTCGTGTGCGGAGATCTCTGGGCGGCGCAGACATATCTGGTTCCAACGGCCCCGGCCGAAGCCATCCGGCTGCACACATTCTTTGCCGGGTCGCTGCAGCCGGAGGCACGCATGTTCCGCGATGAAAGACCTTCCGGGTTCCAGCTGCGGGCCCGCGACGCCTCGCGCCTCTGGGGCTTTCTCTTTGATCGCGCCACGCTGGCCCGCCACACCTCCAGCGAAGCCCGGCTGGTCAACTTGCTTGAGCGGCCGACCGATCGACTGTGGCCTGCGCCCATGGCGCGCCTGGGCCGCTGGGTCCGGGACGCCGATGGAAGGGAGAAGACGAGCATTCTGCGCCGCACGGGAGTCGAATGGTGGATCTCGTACGGCGAGACTCCTCCGCCGGGGGTCGAGGAGGTGGCTGTGGCCGACGGGGTGTCTTTACCGCCCCCGAGGCTCTGGCGCGTGCGCGACCCGCTGCCCCGTGTCTTCTTTGCCCCGCGTGTGGCCGTGGCGCAGGGAGGCGATGCGATACGCCGGGGGCTCTCGTCGGGCCCGATCGATGTGTGGGTTGAAGCTGACCGTGGGGAGGGCCTCCTGCGGGCCCTGGAGTCGCCTTCGGCGGCAGCGGCTCCGGGAAGTTGCAGTCTCGTGGAGTCGACTACCGATCAGGTGCGGTTGCGCTGCAGCACCGAGGTTCCGGGAGTGGCTGTATTGCTCGATGCCGATTACCCGGGGTGGGAAGCGCGTGTCGACGGTGTGCAAATGGACCCCCTGCGCGTCAACGGTGCGTTTCGGGGAGTTTATCTACAGCCCGGCCGGCACGATGTGATCTGGCGTTTCAGACCGTTCAGCGTTCAGCTGGGTCGTGCCCTGGGCCTGCTGGGCCTCATCGGAACGCTTGCGATGGGGTTCAGAAGAGGTGGAGGAGCGACAAAAAGTGTCAGTCGGAGCTGACACGGGTTGTCACACGATCTGTCCATTGGCGGCATTTTATCCGGTTGCTTGCCGCTCTGCGGGTGCGATGATAGCTTATCTAAAGGACTTAGCCGCGCCGCCTCGGTGGCACGGTGATTGCTTTGAGATTGGTTTAAAGGGAGGTGAGTTAATGCTTAAGCGACAGAAGGGTTTCACTCTGATCGAGCTGCTGATCGTCGTGGCGATTATCGGTATTATCGCCGCCATCGCGATCCCGAACCTGCTCAACGCGATTGACCGCGGTAAGCAGAAGAGGACGATGGCCGACCTGCGCTCGATTGCTACGGCGTGCGAGTCGTACGCGATTGACTTTAATCGCTACCCGGTGAGCATGTCCGGGCCTGTGGGTTCCAATGCGACGGGAACGATCTCGCCGACGTACATCAAGCAGGTCCCACCGAACGATGGTTGGGCTAACGTCATCCAGTGGGAGACGGATGCCACCGGCGGCACGTACACCGTCGAGTCGTACGGTAAGGACGGCATATCGGATGCTTCCGTAGGTGCGACCACGAACTTCAACAACGATATCACGTTCGTTGATGGCTCCTTCACGGCCTGGCCGGAAGGCGCTCAGACCTAATTGGATCTTTGCCAGCGAGGGCGGCCCGGTCCAACCGGGTCGTCCTTCTGGCTTGTCCAATCCCAGACACACCCGGTGCTGGCCTCCTGAACATGATCCACCCCCCCTTCAATTCGGTCCCCACTCGTGGCAGAATGCGGCCGCCAAGAAGCTCGTCTGAGCCCGGCGGCGCATGCGGTTTCACGTTGATCGAGCTTCTCATCGTGACCGCTATCATTGGCATCCTGGCGGCGATCTCCATACCGGCCCTGGAGACGGCCCTACAGAAGGCCCGCCAGCGTGCCACCATGTCGGACATGCGCACTCTGGCCAACGCCCTCCATGCCTACCTTGTGGACGAGGGGCATTTCCCTGATGGTGCAACCATGGCGGCCATCGAACCGTTTCTGGTGCCGCGTATCACCAAGGTCTTTCCTTCGAGGGATGCCTGGAAGAACGACTTCGGATATGCCACCAACGGCCAGACTGATTATACGCTCGAGTGTTACGGCGCGGACGGTCTGCCCGGAGCTGACATCTCGTTTGCCACGCGGTTCGATTTCAACCGCGACATCGTTCACAGTGACGGCAGGTTCGCCGCCACTCCGGATTAATCCCGAACCAGGCGGGCGGTTCCCCGAGTGAAATCCCGTCCCCTCGCCACTCCCGTTTTCTGGCTGCTGGTCGTGGCCCTGGCGCTCTGTGTGTGGATACCACCGGAGATCCATACCGGCTCCCGGCTCATCCTCGCTGCCGTGGCGGCGCTCCTGGCCTGCCTGCTGGCAGCAGCGTCCGTCAGAAGGGCGCCAGGTCAAACGCCACCTCACGTGCCGGGATCGACAGGGTATAGAGATGTCCCCGCGCGGCACCGGGCGCTGCTTGTTCTCACCGTCGGTGGTCTCTTCGCGAGCAGCCTGCTTTCCCTGAACCCGTACCGCTCGGTGCACCTGCTGGCGGCGCTGGCCGCTGCCTGTGCCTTCTATCTCGGCTGCCGGCGTTGGGCCTCCGGCGCGCCCCGGATGTGGGTCGTCTCATTTCTTTTCATCAGTGTTCTCGTGGCGCTGGTGGCCTGCCTGCAGGCGGCCGGCGGGCTGGAGCACACTCTCCAGGCGGCGCTCGAGGCGGATCCCGAACTGCCCGTCGCCTGGCGCGCCCGCCTCGAATCGGGTCGCGTCTTCGGCACCCTGCTGCTTCCCGCCACCCTGGGTGGTTTGATGGGAATGGCGCTACCGGTGGCCGTGGGGTTTGCGGTCACGCTGCGCGGGGCCGGAAGGATGGGCACCCTGCTGGCTGCGGGCCTCCTCCTGGCGGCACTGGCGCTGAGCCGATCGTACGGCGCCGTGGGCGCTACTGCCCTTGCAGTTGTCTGGGCCGCCGGTCGTCTCCCCGCGCGGCGCGCCCTGTGGCTGCGAATCGGCGTGCTGGCGGCAGCGTTGTTGGCGGTTCTGATCTT
>CBEVTG010000338.1:0-3183 GCA_965552745.1 uncultured bacterium | reverse complement strand
GGAACCGATGCGGTTCGAAGCCACGACCGGGATCATGTTAGCCGCCGCGTGGCCGCGCATCGTCATCTGCCAGTGATCTTTCGAGTCGAGGGTGCGATCCTGGGGCTCGTCACCGATGGCTGTGGGGTAAAGGATCATCTCGGCGTCCTGCAGCGCCATGGCCCGGGCGCACTCGGGGAACCACTGATCCCAGCAGATCGCCACCCCCACGTTCCCGTACCGCGTCTTCCACACCTTGAAACCGGTGTTGCCGGGGTTGAAGTAAAACTTTTCCTCGTAGCCGGGGCCGTCGGGGATGTGGCTCTTCCGGTAGACACCCAGGACACGCCCGTCCGCGTCCACGATCGCCACCGAGTTGAAATGAGCGTTTCCGGCGCGCTCGAAGAAGCTCACCGGCAGGACCACCTTGAGCTCTTCCGCCAGAGCGGCCATCTTCTTGATGGTGGGGTGTCCCTCGAAAGGCTTCGCCAGAGCAAACAGCTCCTGTTTCTCGTCGGGAGGAAAGTAGGGAGTCTCAAACAACTCCTGGATGAGGATGACGTTGGCTCCGTTGGAGGCGGCTTCACGGACGATCCCGGCCGCGCGCTCGACGTTCGCCTCAGTGTCCCAGGTACAGGCCATCTGGGTGGCTGCCACGGTGACGTTTCTCATGACGATTTCTCCCGGCGCATTTAGTGTCTTATAAGTGTTGATATATCAGTAGTTTATCACTGTTCGCACTTTTTCTTCAAGCGCGGTCAGCGAACCATGTGACGGGTATCCCGTTTCCGCAGACACGTACTTCCCGGCACGGCTCGAGTCACTTGCCGGGCAGCAAGACTGGGACGAGTTTGCAGTCGGTCAGATCTCCAGTGCAATTGATCCGCACTTCGCCCGTGGATGGATCGCGCAGCTCGAAATCGACAACCTTCTGTACCGTGCCTCCTGCCACGATCTCGAACGGCAGGATGACGTTGTATTTGTTCCCGCCGACCAGCGTCAGCGGCTCCACATCGTCCGTGTCAGGGTTGCCGTCGAAATCGATCCAGGCGTCCTGGAGATGCACGAACATGTGCGAGTAGAGCCCTGCGGGAAGCGTGACCAGGGCCAGGAGAGCGTGGCGATTGTCCGTCAGCTCGAGAAGATTGTATGTCGCGGGAAAGTTGTCGGAGATCGGGGTGGGAACCAGCCCCCCGTTGTCGTCGTCGGCCGGAAAAACCGTGATCCCTTCGATGACGACGAATACGGCGCCAATCGCCGACAGGTCGAGCGGCGCATCGGTTAACTGGAGCTCGAGCACGCCCGTGCCCGGCTCACGATCCTGTGATTCGCTGCAGTAGAGGGTCGCCAGACCCACCAGCAGGAGGGCGCCCAGGTAAAGAACTGCGCTCCGTCTTTTCCTCATGGATACACCTCGCACATCGCGCGAAAGTAGCCGCGTGTAAATAGCCTGAACTGCACCGTTTTTCTTGCTGGTAAGGATACCACGGAAGGTGGAGGGCTAAAAAAACGCAAATCTGAAAGCCGCGGGCGGAGACGCTAGAGATACTGCTGAAGCAGGATCATTCCGGCCAGGGAGGTGCTGACCAGAAGTCCGATGACGGGGCGTGACGCTTCCTCGTACGCCTCCGGAAGAAGCTCATCGAGAACCATGAAAACCATGGCACCGGCCGCAAAGCCGAGCCCGTACGGGAGCACGGGCCGGAACGCCTCGACGAAGAGAAAAGCTGGGACCGCCATCAATGGTTGGGGAAGCGAGGACACGATACTCCATCCGATGCAGGCCGGCAGGCTGGCTCCCTTGGGGCGCAACACGGCGCTGATCGCGAGTCCTTCGGGGACGTTGTGCACGGCGATAGCCACGGTGATCAGGAGAGCCAGCTTTTCGCCTCCGCCGAAGGCCACCCCCACCGCCACGCCTTCCGCAAACGAGTGGATCGTCATCACCACGACGATCAGTAATGCCCGATGCCCGCCGGCCAGTCCAAGGGAGCTGAAATCCATCTTATGCTTGTGGAACATGCGCTGCGTCATCAAGATGAAGAACATGCCCAGCACCGCACCGACAATCGTCTGCCAGTGGCCGTAAAGGGTGCCTTCCGCCACCAGTCCGAAGCTGGCGCCCAGCATGAGACCGGCGGCCACGGCGTTGGCGCAGGCGACCGTGCGCCCCGACACCTGGCGCACGAAGATGAACGGGAACGCACCGAGACCGGTAGCGAGGGCGGTGACGAGGCCGTACAGCAGGACCACGAGCCAGGCCGGCATCAGAACATCCCCCGGACAATGACCACGGCGCCCAGAGCGACGCTGGTGAGGACGGCGATCGTCGTGTGGCCGGTCTTCGCGAAAGAGTCCGGAAGCAGCTCCACGACGACGAGGTAAATCAACGTTCCGGCGGCAAACCCCAGCGCGGCGGGAAGGAGGCCGGGCTGCTCACCGACCATCAGGAAAGTGAGTACCGCCAGGGCGATCTGTCCGAGGTTCGCGGCCACGCAGAGCAGAGCGGCCGGGATCAGACGCACGCGTCGCGGCACAAGATACGCGCACAGAGCCGTCGCCTCGGGAACGTTGTGCGCGGTCAGCGCCAGCGCCACGAAGATCCCGAAATCGAGATCGACGGCCATGGCGGCGCCGATCGACACGCCCTCCGCCGACGAGTGGATGGCATTGCGCAGCCAGAGCTTGTTGGTCGGTCCGGATCCATCGGGCCGTGGAGTTTTCAATCCAGGTTTCCAGATTCCCGTCAGGGCATGCGTGGCAGACAGGGTGGCGATGCCGGCGAGCGTACCGAACGTCTCAGCGATGGGCATCCGTTCGATTCCCTCCACGATCAGAATGTAGGAGGCTCCGAGCATGAGTCCGGCCGCCAGCGCGTCGGCCCATCCTAACCAGGTGCTCGGAAGCCTTCGCCGTGCCATGAATGGCAGCACGCCGAGCGCGGCGCAGGCGGCCGCCAGTCCCGAGTAAAGGATGACCGCAGAGAGACGGCTCACGAAGACCGTGCCCTCAAACGTCATGCAGGCTCTCTACGCTGCAAGTCTGTGTGAACAGAGGATAAGGTCAAATTTCTTAATGAATGGATGTTGAGGAAGCGCCAGGTCGCAAGCACAGATCCGAGCGCGGAGCCCGGGCTGCTGGCGGGCATTATGGTAGACTCTTTCCCTTCGTTCAAGCAGCAACTCGATTCCTTGTGGAGGTGCC
>CBEVTG010000337.1:0-3186 GCA_965552745.1 uncultured bacterium | reverse complement strand
CTGGCGCATCGTCCCTCCCCAGCCCGGGCCGGCCCCCTAGCTTCCCGTATCGCCGAACTCAAAAAGGACGTGCGCGGTGGATTCCAGCCGGTACGCTTACGGTAGGGCCGGGGTATCCCTGCCCACCTGCCTGACCCGGCGTGGAGAGACCGGGAGGGTCGGAAAAAGCGTCTAACAGCGAGGTGAGTCTGTGAGGAAATTGTGGATTTGTATGGTGCTGGCGACCCTGGCCCTGAGCCCGGTCGTGAGGGCGATGGATGAGACAATCGCGGCGAACACCTGCCGCCTGAGCTTTTCCGTCGACGAAGCCGGAGAAGTCCTGGGCCTAGAGGTCACGTATCTTAGCCGTCCCGTGCTGGAGGCGATGTTCGAGAGCGAAGAGACCCGCGATGAGGTGGTCGCCGCCACCGGGGGTCAGCCGGCCTTTGTAGTGACCGCGACCGCCAGGCGCCCGATCCAGTTTTACGGCACTTCCCTGGTTTTCGAACAGGACGGAGAGCGCATGGAGCCGGGCCGCAGCGACCTGCTGGCGCTCGAGGGGGCCTTCGGCGGCCGGCTCGAGACCGGGGACAGTACTTCGGGCCTGGTTCTGCTACCTTTCACGTTTGATCCGACGAAGTCGGTCACCATCGAGTACGCTTCAATCCGTCAGGTGTTCCTCTTCCCGAGTACCACGCCGCTGGTGGCCACGCGCAAGAGCGCTCCGGTCCGCACCGATCCGATGCGGGAGATGCAGGACCGGCTCGAGGATCTCGAGGAACGTCTCGAAGCGCTCGAGCAGATGTTCATCGAGCCCTGATTCCGTCCCGGCACACCGGCAGAATCCTGCCGGTGCCAGGCCGCACGCCCACCCCGAATCGTGCCCGTAGCCTCCTGCTCCACCCCATCCGGTGGTGCGTGCTATCATCTCCCCCCTAAACCGCAATTCGCATGCGCACCCTGCCCATCCTGTCCGTCTGCCTGCTGCTCGTGATCGTTGCCGGTCTGGTCTCCGTGAGCACACCGGCTGCAGCGACAGAAGGTAGTGGCTCGGAAGGCCTGATCAGCGTCTGGACCTATCCTGTCACGGGAATCCTCCGTCTCCACCGGGATCCGCTCTGGGGCGGGGACAGCACCGCCGCGATCGTCATCGAAACAGAGGACCAGATTCACCTGCTCGAGACGGGTGGTGAGCGACGCTGGTCGTTCGAGGTCCATGCCGGGGTGGAGTGGCTCCGGGTGGCACCGTCCTACCTGCTGTTGTCGGATGGCAATGCCGAGCTCCACGCCATCGACACCACGGACGGAAACGTCGCGTGGAGTCACCGGGCCCAGGATGCCCTGTGGACCGCGGCGGTCCACGGCGATTACTGGCTCGTCGTGGACGACAGGAACCTGCTGCGCGGTCACAGGCTGGAGGACGGACGGATCGCCTGGGACCGGCTGCTCGATCCGATCCGGAACAAGTGGCTGCCGAGCGTCTATTTCGCTCCCGTCCCTGACAACGGGGATATCGTGCTCATCGAGGAGGCTCACCTGAGCCGCCTGAACAGCGAGGATGGAAACGTCTCCTGGCGCGTGGATCTTCCGGCCGCCGCCCGATCGGGCGCGCTTTCGCGTGACGGGCGCGTGATCCTGCCGGCGGGCCGCAGCCTCGTGGCCTACGACCTCACCGGCGGAGAGCGCCTGTGGGGTCACGATCTGGGGGCCACATCTTATTTCGCCACCCTCGTTCCCGGTCACGAGAAGGTCGTGGCGGCGACGGAGACAGACCGTCTGGTGGGAATTGACCTCGCAAGCGGGCGCCGGTTGTGGGAGGCAGAGACCTCGATCGCGCTCACCCGGTTGTTCTCCAACGATGGACCCGCGCCCTCCGGATCGGTGGCCTACTTGGAATCAAAGCGCAAGCTGTCACGCTCGAGGAAACCCTGGAAGCGGGCCAACGCTCCCTTGCTCCTGGCCGATGAGAAGAACGCCTACCTCATCTCGAGTGCCTTTGCGCTTCAGGCGTTCGACGTTAACAATGGGCGAGCCCGCTGGCGGGTTCCGCTCAAGAACGGAAAATCCCGGCTGGTGCTCTCGGGCAACAGCCTGTGTGCAGGGTCCTGGTGGGAGGACCCCCAGTGCATCGATCCGGAGAGCGGCAAGGTTCGCTGGAAGTCCGACTTCGGAAAGGCTCAGATCCGGGATCTCGGTGACGGCGTGCTTCTGGCCTGGGGCAAAGAACATCTGCGGGTAATCGAGGCGGACACGGGACGCCTCCTGCGCCACGCGGAGTTCGAGGATTCACCGCGGGACCTTCTCATCCTCTCCGACCCGCGGCTCATCGTCCTCGCCCTGCCCGACGCGGTCGAAGCCTACCGCTGGTAAATTCAGCCTAGGAAATGGTGCGCCTGGCAGGACTCGAACCTGCGGCACCCAGATTAGGAATCTGGTGCTCTATCCACCTGAGCTACAGGCGCTAAAGGACTTACGGTTTCGGCGACCCACCAGGGAACATGGTTTGATACACGGTTTGGGTTCCATTTCGGCCCATGTACCGAACACTCTCCTTCTGATGCTCCGGGCTGTGCTTTGCGTAACGCATCGTCAGCTTGATGTCGGAATGGCCCAACAGCTCCTTGAGCACGAACACGCTACCACCATTCTGCATGAACCACGTGGCGAAGGTGCGCCGCAGGGTATGGAAGGTGACGTCCGGGCCAAGGCCCGCCCGCTTCCTCGCCGTCTCAAACGCCTTGCGGGGGTTGCCGATCTTGTTGCCGTGGCAGGTGAAGAGATAACCCACTCCGCTGCCCGAGATAGCTACCGGAAGCTCTCGCAGGGTCTCCACCAGCCGGGGCGACAGTGGCACGTATCTCGACTTCCCGCTCTTTGTGTTTGTGGCGGGAAACTCAAAGAATCCCGATTCGTAGTTCACCCGTGGCCGCAGGGAGCAAATGAGTTCGTCCTTCCGGGCTCCGGTCTCAAGCCCAGCAATGATGAGGTCTCTGAGATAGCCCCTGGCGCTCTCTACAAGTGCGTCTGCTTCGTCCCGTGTGAGCCAGCGATCCACCGTCTCCAGTTCCTCGAAAGGATCTACGTCACGTACCGGATTCTCGGGTGCGAGTTTGGCCTTGCGGGCCAGTTCCATGATGTTTGACAGCACCGCCCGCTCACGGTTGATGGTGCCGTTCTTTCTTCCCACCCTGAGCCGTGCGGCCATGT
>CBEVTG010000336.1:0-3193 GCA_965552745.1 uncultured bacterium | reverse complement strand
GTGTCGTTTCCTCGGGCCGCTGACGAGTAGCAGGGTTTCACTGGCGCGGTTCGACGGAAAGGACGTTTCTCCAACGCCGCGAGGTCGTGAGTGAAGACAGGCATACGGCCTCAAGTTACCAAGTGTGCCGGTGGAGCGGAAGAGAGATGCGGACCCTTTTGTGGAGTCTTATCCCGTTTTTGTTAATGTGCCTGATCCTGCTTTCTTGCCAGGGGATGACGACAGGAGAGGCTGATAACGAGTCCGTGACGAATAGAGGGGCGGGAATGGATGATTGGTTTTCTCAACCTCTAAGCCCGTCCTGGAAGCAGTTCAAGAAAATTCCACAGAACCAGTCCTGGTTCGAGGTATACGAGATCCGTCCGGGAATCTTCGCCATTTTTGAGCCGGGACACTTCGAGCTGGTCATCTCCTATCTCATCGTAGGAACAGAGAGATCCCTCCTGTTTGACACGGGGCTGGGTATCGGCGACATGAGGAGAGTTGTCTCGGAGCTGACCGGGCACGATCCGATCGTCCTGAACTCGCATACGCATTACGACCACGTTGGCGGGAACCACCAGTTCCGGACGCTCTACGGGACCGCCACCGAGTTCACGCGCACCAATGCTCGTGGAAAGTTACACAGCAAGGTCGCGGAGTTCGTCGGTGAGGGGTGGATCCGGAGACAGACTCCGGAAGGGTTCTCATTGGAGAGTTACCGAATTCAACCCTTCAGCATCGGGAAAACTGTTGCCGATGGAGAGCAGATTGATCTCGGCGATCGCACGCTGGAAATCCTCCTCACACCGGGACACACTCCGGATTCCCTCTGCCTCCTCGATCGGACGAACCGGCTCCTGTTCACCGGCGACACGTTCTATCCGGAAGCCCTTTACGCGCACTTCGAGGGCGCGGACGTTGGCCAGTACACGGGGTCGGCCAGGCGGCTGGCGGAGCTCGCGGACCAGATCGACTGGCTCCTGCCCGCGCACATGGAGCCCTGGTTGCCGAGCGAATATCTGGTGCGCATGAGCGATGCGTTCGATGTAATCCGGGAAGACTCTGCCCCCTTTGTCCTCACTGACGGGAACCGCCAGTACTCGTTCGAGGGGTTCTCGATCATCGTCCCCGATACGCCCGGGGACAATGTCAGCCTCCATTAATCCCGAGGGTCATGGAACAGAACGGGGGGCTTCGCGGGTGCAGACGATCGAGGTGAGGCAATTGTTTTTCGAACGCAGGTCAGGAAAATGAACGTTCTGTAAACTCTTGACGACGCGTACAACTTGGTACTAATCTCGATTTAAATTTACCACCCGGTCAGTCTGGCGGAGGGGTCTGGAAACCCATCCGCAGGGTCACCTGAGAGGAGTGCATGAGCGGGACGGATCTCACCACCCCTATTGCCGGACCCTCAATGTGTTCGTCAGAGGGCGTGCGGGAAGGAGTTTCGTGATGGTTCGCCGCTCCGCACGTGCCCGCGATCGGCGCCAGGACCCTGCGGTCAAGCAGCTACCTTGGCGGCAGGTCGTGAATCCGTATTCGCCGATCGAGGTGCTGAGCACCGATCAAATCGAAGCGATCCATCTGAATTCTCTGGCCCTGCTCGAGAGAACAGGCATGCGCGTGCTGCACGAAGAGGCGCGCAAGATCCTCGAGAAAGCCGGAGCCGATGTCGACCACACCACTCAGATGGTGCGCTTCGACCGCGGCCTGGTGGAGGAGAAAGTTGCCCTGGTGCCCGGCGAATTCACGCTCCGGGCCCGCAATCCCGAGCGCGACATCACCCTGGGTGGGAACCGCATCGTCTTCTGTTCCGTGGGCGGTCCCGCTTACGCTAACGATCTCGATCGTGGCCGGCGCACGGGAACGTTCGCCGATGCGTGTGATTTTCTGCGCCTGGTACAGAGCCTGAACATCATCCACCAGGAGGGTGCCTGGGGGTTCGAGCCTCAGGATCTTCCCCCGGAGACACGCCACCTGGACATGTACCTCGCTCAATGCCGCCTGCTCGACAAGAACTGGCAGCCCTGGGCGCTCGGTCGTGAGCGGAGCGTGGATGCAATCGAGATGGCCCGCATCACCTTCGGTACCGACCGCGAGGGGTTGGCCGCGCGACCCCCGTTCCTGACCGTCGTCAACACAAACACTCCTCTACAGCTCGACATCCCCATGGGGGAGGGAACCATCGAGTATGCGCGGGCGGGGCAGGTCGTGTGCGTGACTCCGTTCACGCTCGCGGGTGCCATGGGACCCGCGACGCTGGCCGGAACGCTTTCGCTGCAGAATGCCGAGGCTTTGGCGGTGTTGACGTTGATCCAGATCGTCAATCCAGGTGTTCCCGCGATGTACGGCGCGTTCACGTCGAACGTGGACATGAAGAGCGGATCACCCGCCTTCGGCACGCCCGAATATGCCAAGGCGGCTCAGGCCAGCGGCCAGCTGGCCCGGCGCTATGGCATCCCGCTGCGCTCCAGCAACACCACCACAGCGAACACCGTGGACGCCCAGGCGGCGTACGAGAGTTCCATGTCACTGTGGGGAGCGATCATGGGCCACGCCAACCTCATCGTCCACGCCGCAGGCTGGCTGGAGGGAGGCCTCACGGCTTCGTATGAGAAGCTCATCGTCGATGCCGAGATGCTCCAGATGATGGCCGAGTATATGAGACCGATCGAAGTCTCGGAGGACACCCTGGCGCTCGAGGCGATCGGTGAGGTCGGCCCGGGCGGACACTTCTTCGGATCCCCGCACACGCTGGAGCGCTACGAGACCGCCTTCTACTCTCCGATGCTGTCGGACTGGCGCAACTACCAGACCTGGAAAGACGCCGGAGGCCTCGATACGACCACCCGTGCCAACAAGATCTGGAAGCAGCTGCTCGAACACTACCAGCCGGTTCCGCTCGATCCGGCCGTTGATGAGGCCCTTGCCGCCTACGTGGCAAAGCGCAAGGAGGGCATGCCGGCCGGTGGCAAATGACGTTCAGCTGTGACAGACTTAAGCACTACCTCCGAGTCAGGTTGAGAGGCCGGCGCGTTCCGAGCCGGTTGACATAAAAGAAAGGAAATCCGTGCGACCCGGGTTGAAAGTCATCAGCGACGAACTCACCGCAAAGATTATCAACGAAGCCAAGCGGATCATGAGCGAAGTCGGCATGGAGATCCGCGGGCCGCGCGTGCGTGAACGCCTCCTGGAGTACGGCCTCAAG
>CBEVTG010000335.1:0-3196 GCA_965552745.1 uncultured bacterium | reverse complement strand
CGCAGCAGACGGTACGTATCGACGGGGAGCAGGTACCTTTCGGGCAGGGCGAGAGCATCCGAACCGAGTATTCCTACAAGTACGATCTGGAAGGCTTCGCCAGACTGGCCTCGGAGGCGGGTTTCAGGGTCAAGAGGGTTTGGACCGACCCCAAAGAGCATTTCAGCGTGCAACACCTGACCGCCCGGTAAGAAGCGCGGGCACGGCCCTCGCGCCCATGACGATTCCCGTCCCTGGCTCGCGGGTGGCACTCATCCAGTCCAGGCTCTTCCTTTACAGTCTCGGGTATGATCGCACCGGCTGTCCGCATGGCCTTGCGTGAGGAGGTAAAACGCGTGCCCGATTATGACGTGATCGTTCTGGGAGGCGGATCCGCGGGAACCTCCGCCGCTCGGGCTGCGACCGAGGCCGGGGCGAAGACGGCCATGGTGAACGACGGTGAGCTCGGAGGGCTCTGCATCTTGAGAGGGTGCATGCCCACCAAGGCGATGCTGGCCTCGGCCCACGCCCTGCATGAGGCCGAACATCTCGACCCGTTCGGCGTCCACCTCGAAGGGCGCGTGGTGCCACAGTTCGATCGCATCATGGAGCGCAAAAGCTCTCAGGTGCGGCGCTTCAAGAAGGCGAAAGTTGCCAGCATCGAAGCTGCCGATTACGAGCTCATCAGCGGTCGCGCCCGTTTTACCGCCGGTGGAAAAGTGCAGGTGGACGGACGCACGATCACGGCGGGGCGAACCGTGATTGCCACCGGCTCGATTCCGAGCATGCTGCCGATTCCCGGGCTCGACCAGGCCTCCGTGCTCACGAGCGATGGGGTGATGGGGCTGCGAAGCGCGCCGAAATCCATCGTCGTCCAGGGGGCCGGAGCCATTGGCCTGGAGCTGGCGCAGTTCTTCGCGCGCATCGGCACGCAGGTCCTGATGGTGAACCGCTCACCCCTGCTGTCCCACTCCGATCTCGAATGCGGGCAGGAGCTCAGGCGCGCGCTCGAGGACGAGCCCCGTTTTGATCTGGCCGTTCCCGGAAAGATCGAGGAGATTCGCGGGCACGGTTCAGATTCAATCTTCAAGATTCGATCCGGAGACAATTTACGCGAGCACCGTGCCGAGGCTCTTCTCATGGCGGTCGGGCGCGAGGCGGCCCTCGGCGATCTGGGGCTCGAGCACGTGGGGCTCAAGCCTGAGAACGGCCGACTCTCGCACGATGCCTCGATGCGTACCAGCAACCCGGACATTTTTGTGGTTGGCGATGCCACCGGCTGCTACCAGATTCTTCACCTCGCTAACCAGGAGGGGTGGATCGCCGGGCACAACGCGGCTGTTGGCGGGCCCGAGAAAATCATGGATTACCGCATGAAGATGAGCATCATCTTCACCGATCCACCGTTCGCCCAGGTTGGCGCGACTGAGGCTGAGGCGAAAGAGTCCGGCCGTGCGTATGCGGTTGGACGGGCATGGTTCCCGGAGACCGGCCGCGCCATCACCATGGAGACAAAGCACGGTCTGTGGAAGGTGCTGGTCGATCGGAAGACGGGAGAGATCATCGGCTCTACAATTCTGGGTCCGAGGGCGGATGATCTGATCCACCTGATCTCGCTGATGATGAACTACCATGGCCGGGTCCAGGAGATCCCGGGCCTGCCCTGGTATCACCCGACTCTTTCGGAGGTGATGCTCAACATTGCCCGCGACCTGTCCCGGTCTTTGCCGCAGTTCATAGCTGTCTGCGAGCCGCCGGCCTGACCGGGACGCCAGGCGGCTGCGAGACGGAACCGCTCTGTCTGCCGAGGCAATTCGAGGACGGACAGCGGCCCCTGCTTTAGAGCACCCTGGGGCCGCTCATAGAGGAGGGACACCATGTTAAAGAATCTGCTGGAGACGGACGGTGATATCTCGCGGCTGGTTCTCAGGGTGATGCTGGGGCTCGTATTCTTTCCACACGGTGCGGGCAAGCTCCTGGGCTGGTGTGGAGGCGGTCAGGGTTTTTCAGCGACCATGGAGTTCTTTACGACACAAGCGAACATGCCCTGGATCGTGGCGTTTCTGGTGATCGTGGCGGAGTTCTTTGGATCCCTGGGGCTGATGGCCGGATTCCTGACTCGCGTGAGCGCCTTCGGGATTGGCTGTGTGATGACAGGAGCCGTTCTGATGGTTCACGGCCAGAACGGCTTTTACATGAACTGGTTCGGCACGCAGGAGGGGGAGGGGTACGAGTATCACCTGCTGGCGCTGGCCATCTGCATCGCGCTCATCATCAAGGGAGGCGGAAAAGCATCGCTCGACGGAATCCTGGTACAGAAGATGGGGTAGTTCGATCGCGGGCAGGGTAGAATTCAGGCCTCAAGCGCCCCGGCAGGTGCGGAAATTCGAGGCGGACTGCGAAGCGCCGGGCTTACACCGACTCGGTGCGGGAGCGTTCAGCTCCGGGGCTCGGCAGCGGTTCCGGTGCAGCGTCCAGGCGCCCTTCCTTCGGGGCGGTGTCGCGGTCTATGGCGGCATTTGTGCTCTGAGTCCCCGATAGCGCGGTCACACCGTCCTGCAGGCGGTCCGCCTGGCGGCGGGCCTCATCGAAGTTGTTGTGCGCGTGGCCGATCTGCTTGCCCAGGCGGCCGAACGTCTCCAGGAACTGGCCGAACCCCTGCTGCAGACTGCGCACGCGGCGGAACACGTCCTGGGCTTCCTTTTCAATCCTCAGCCCCTTCAGCCCGTAGACGATTGCCATCAGGTAGGCGTAAAACGAGTTTGGGGAGACCGGAATGACCTTGCGCTCGAGCGCGTAGGTGCTGAGATCGGGGCCGCCGGTGCCGTCCTCGCGCAGGATCACTTCGTAAAAAATGTTCTCAGCCGGGATGTACATGAGGGCGAAGTCGTAGGTACCCTCCTCTGGCAGGATGTACTTGGTCGCGATCTCGGCGATGCGGTTGCGCACGGAGGTATTGAACTCACGGCGTGCCTGTCGACGCTCGTCCTCCTCTTCCGCCTTGATCATGCGGTTGAACGCTTCCAGGGGGAACTTGGCGTCGACCGGCACCAGCCCTTCGCCGAGCCGGATCACCGCGTCCACCTTGACGCCGCTGTGGAACGAATGCTGTAGGGAGTAAGCTGACTTGGGCAGGACCTGCCTGAGCAAATCTGCCAGCAGGCTCTCACCCAGGAGCCCGCGCAGCTTCGGTGCCTTCAGGATGTTCTGCAGGTCG
>CBEVTG010000334.1:0-3197 GCA_965552745.1 uncultured bacterium | reverse complement strand
ACCTCCCAGCCGCTCAGGCGGCCCGAACTGCCCCAGCGGAGGCGATCCGAGCGGCAAGCCTCAGGATCCTCCGGGAACAGCGGGAGACCCACAGAAGCGGCCATCCCTTCTACTGGGCGAGTTTCGTAGCCGCCGGGAGCTAGCCTTGGATCACTGCCGTGTCATGCAAGGGAAAAAGTTCTCTCACAGTAGCGATGTTCTAAGAGACGAAGGAGGGTAAATCTCATGAGTTCTGAATGTTGTAAAAAAGATCAGCTTCCGATAAGAATTGGCCATGTGAAATTAATCCCAGTCAAGCAACCTCAGTTAGTGGGGGTCGAAGCTCGAGTAGAGGGGTGGGGGCCGGGGCCGGACAATCACCCAGATGAAAAGCTGTACAATACCACAGTCGCCGGCGACCGTACTGACATCACGGGACAGCTTCGGGATGTGGTAGTGGACTTTTCCACAGAGGGCAGGCTCGTGATTCTCGACGAATTGCTGCGTGAAGAGTTCAAGCGGCAAACGCAAAGTGGTGATCACAGTATCATTGTCCTTTTCGGGAGCCATCGTGGAGGACATAAGGGAGGGAATTAGGGGGCGGGACAGCCTGCTCTCGTTACCACAGTTGCTGAGCTGCTCATCCTGTTCTGTCAACGGAACCGTCCGAGGTTCCGTGTCTCTCAGTGCGTGCGGAGGGGTGCCTCTGCTCTAGTGCTCCTCTTCCCGCACGTAGTTGCGGTTCCAGTCGGGAATTTCGACAACCAGGTCGCAGGATCCGTCGGGGACGGTCTGGCAGGCGAGGCGTGAGTGGGCGGTGACGCCGGGGGCGTTGTCGAGCATGTCGGCCTCGGCCTCGGTCATCTCGTTGCAGGAGGAGAGGCCCTCGCGGACGATGATGTGGCAGGTCGAGCAAGCGCACACGCCGCCGCAGGCGTGGTCGATCCCCGTTTCTCCGGCCCCATTCGAGACATCGAGCAGGCTTCCGGGGTGTCCCACGCGGTCGTAAGGAAGCCGAGCCGGATCCACCTCGAACGTTCTCCCCTCCGGGAGGAATGTCACGCGGTAGCGCCGTGCCGGCGGTTTTGGCGGTTCGGCCTCCAGGTAGGGATTCTGAGCGCTCACTCGCTACATCATGTAACGGATCGGCGGTCGACCCGAAATGCCCGCAGCCGTGGGCGTTTGTACTTTGACAAATAACTAACCACGGGACAGGATCCTGGCCCGGCCGTTGACGCGGAGGGCCTATCAGCGGTATATAATAACGCTTTTTGGAAACCTCTGGACCTTATAGTTCCCGCTAGTTTCCAGATCCCAGGAGCACGGAAAGGAAGGGTGCGGCCTTGTTAGGATATCTCCCGGAAAACGTATCGACGTTCGGAGACCGGATCGACTCGCTCTTCCGGCTGATCTACGTCATCACCAGCGTCACCTTCGTCCTGGTCGCGATCACCCTGATCGCGTTCCTCATCCTCTACCGCCAGCGCGAGGGGGTGCGTGCGCATTACACGCACGGATCCAAAACGCTGGAAATCATATGGACGGTCGTACCGGCCATCATTCTGGTGGTCATCACCGGAATGAGCGTCACGACCTGGCGGGACATTCAAATGCGCACTCCGGAGGCTGACGTTGAGGTGCTCGTCATCGGCAAGCAGTACAACTGGCGCATGATCTACCCGGGCCCGGATGGCCAGTTTGAAACCGACGACGACCTCGAGCTTGCCAACGAGCTGCACGTCCCCGTGAACGAGAACGTGATCGTGCGACTGCAGTCCGAAGACGTCATTCACTCTTTTTTCCTGCCGCATCTCAGAGTCAAGCAGGACGCCATGCCGGGCCGCACGATCACTGTGTGGTTTAACGCCATTAAAACCGGTGAATACGAGATCGCCTGTGCCGAGCTCTGCGGCTTTGGCCACTACAACATGAGAGGGCTTTTGACCGTGCACGAGCAGGACGATTACGAATCATGGATGGCCGAGACGTGGCCCATGACCACCGCAGCCGCACAAACCCACCACGGCGCTGCCGCGCCGGAGACTGACAACGGGATCCCGATGGTTGGGGGAGGTGCAAGATGAGTCAGCCAATGCCCATCTCCGCCCAAGCGGAAGGCCACCATCCGCAGGGGTTCTGGACAAAGTACATCTTCAGCACGGATCACAAGATGATCGGTAAGCAGTTTCTGTGGTTGAGCCTGATCATGCTCATTGTGGGCGGAGGGCTGGCGCTGCTCGTGCGCTACAACCTGGCCTATCCCGGCGAGGCGATCCCGTTTGCGAGCTGGCTTCCTTCCACTCTCGTTGAGGTCTACGAGGGGGAGGCTTACATGGGCGAGAACGCCTATAACGCCGCCTTCACGATGCACGCGACGATCATGGTGTTCTTTGTGGTCATGCCGCTTCTCATCGGAGCTTTCGGCAACTTCCTCATACCGTTGATGATTGGCACCCGTGACATGGCATTCCCACTCCTCAACATGCTCTCTTTCTGGGTGGCGGTGGTGGCCGGCATCCTGATGATGGCGGGCTTCTGGGTGCCGGGAGGTCACGCCGCGGCCGGCTGGACCGCCTACGTCCCGCTCTCGGCCGACCCGCAATGGACGGGGGTCGACTGGGGACAGAACCTGTGGTGCATCAGCCTCATCGTGCTCGGAATCTCCTCCCTGATGGGTGCGATCAACTACATCACCACCATCATCAACATGCGGGCGCCGGGCATGACGCTGTTCCGCATGCCCCTGGTGATTTGGTCCCTGTTCATCACCGCCATTCTTCTCTTGCTTGCCTTGCCGGTGCTCACCTCCGCCGTGGCGATGCTGCTCTTTGATCGTATGGCCGGGACCACCTTCTACAATTTCGCGGGCGGCGGGCAGCCGCTCATGTGGCAGCACCTCTTCTGGTTCTTCGGCCACCCGGAGGTCTACATCATGATCCTGCCGGCCATGGGGATCGCCTCCGACATCCTGTCCACGTTCTCCCGTAAGCCGATCTTCGGCTACAAGGCCATGGTGTTCTCGATGGGCAGCATTGCCTTCCTTGGCTTCATTGTCTGGGGGCATCACATGTTTCAGAGCGGCATGAGCCCGGCGCTCGGCATGTCGTTCATGATGTCGACCATGGTCATCGCGATTCCCTCGGCCATCAAGACGTTCAACTGGCTGGGTACGTTGTGGCGCGGCTCGATCCGGTTTACCACTCCCATGCTCAACGCCC
>CBEVTG010000333.1:0-3202 GCA_965552745.1 uncultured bacterium | reverse complement strand
CACGCGCATCGCCCGTGGCACTAAGATCGACAACCTCGTTCAGGTGGCGCACAATGTCGAAATTGGTGAGCATTGCGCCCTGGCCGGGCAAACCGGTCTGGCCGGAAGTACACACCTGGGGCGTGATGTGGCCATGGCGGGGCAGTCGGGCGCGGCAGGCCACCTGCACATCGGTGACGGCGTCCGGGTCGGCGCCAAGTCCGCTGTCCTGCGGGATCTGCCGCCGGGGGCTTTCGTCATCGGCCACCCGGCCATCGATCACAGAGAGTGGAAGCGGATCGTCACCGCACTGAGCCGGCTGCCCGCTCTACTGCGCAACTTGCGAGGCAAGCGGGTGCTGGAGAAGGGTAAGAAGAGGAAGGGGTGATCGCGTGCTGAACGTTGAAGACATTCAGAAGATCCTGCCTCATCGCCATCCGTTTCTGCTTCTGGATCGGATCGTTGAAATCCGTGAAGGCGAGAGCGCCGTGGGGATCAAATCCGTGTCCTTCAATGAGCCGTTTTTTCAGGGACACTTTCCGGGTCATCCGGTAATGCCGGGGGTGCTCGTGGTGGAGGCCATGGCTCAGGTCGGTGCCGTGCTGCTGCTGTCCAGCCTGCCGGAAGAGAAGCGAGGCATCGTCTATTTCACAGGCATTGACAAGACCCGTTTCCGCCACCCGGTGCGACCGGGTGATCAGCTTCGTCTGGAACTGAAGGTGCTCAAGGTTCGCTCTCGAGCCGCCAAGATGCGTGGGCGGGCATATGTGGACGGCTTGCTGGTCGCGGAGGCGGAGATCCTCTCCGCGCTCGCCGAAGGGGGGACGCCCTGAGCGCCCGGATACACCCCAGTGCCATCGTCGAGAGTGGCGCAGAACTCGGTGAAGACACCGAGATCGGAGCCCTCTGCCAGGTGGGCACAAGCGTGCGCCTGGGGCGCGGGTGTCGGCTTGACTCGCACGTCGTATTGCAGGGTGACACGGTGGTTGGGGAAGGCTGTCACTTCTTCCCCTTCTCATCAATCGGACAACCTCCCCAGGATCTCAAGTTCCGGGGCGAGCGTACGCGCCTGCGCATCGGACGTGACAATGTCTTCCGCGAGTTCATAACCGTCCATGTTGGAACGGAGGGTGGGGGCGGAGAGACCTGCATTGGCGATCAGAACTATTTCATGGCTTATACGCACATCGCCCACGACTGTCAGATCGGCAACCACACGCTGTTTGCCAACGCCGCTACGCTCGCGGGGCACGTGATAGTGGAGGATCATGCCACCATTGGGGCTTTCTCGGGTGTGCACCAGTTCTGCAGGGTTGGACGGCACGCATACATCGGCGGTTATTCGGTCGTCACGCAGGACGCCCTGCCGTTTGTGCTCACGGTAGGGAACCGTGCCTCAACGCACGGCATCAATGTCATCGGGCTCAAGCGCAAGCAGTTCAGCGCTGACGCCGTCAAGGCTTTGCGTCGGGCCTATCAGATTCTGGTGCGTTCGAGGCTGCCGATAGAACAGTCGCTTGTCGAGCTGAAGGCGGAACTCGAAAACTCCGAAGAGGTCCGCTACCTGGCGGAGTTCATGCGTGGCTCGAAGAGGGGAGTAGTACGGTGACTGCGTCGCGCAAGCTCAGGGTCGCTGTGGTGGGCGCGGGCAGCATCGGTGAGCACCGGGTGCGCCTGTGCAGCGCGTCGCCTGACGTGGACCTGGTGGGCGTCGTGGACACCGATTCCGAGCGCGCCCGGGAAGTCGCGGCCCGCTATGGGGCGCCGGTTTGCGGGGAAATGGACCTGTCCAGCATTGAATTGGATGCCGCTGTGGTATCGGTGCCCACCGAACATCATGAAACCGTCACGGCGCCTCTTCTCGAGCGTGGTATGGCCGTGCTCGTGGAGAAGCCGATCGCCGCCGCTCTGGATGAAGCGGATCGGCTCATCGGTCTTGCCGAACGGAAGGGGGCGCTGCTTCAGGTCGGACACACCGAGAGGTTCAATCCGGCCGTGGCGGCGCTGCGGAAAGTGTGCCGGGATCCGCGCTTCATCGAGGCCCACCGCCTGGGCTCGTTCCAGCCGCGCAGCCTGGACATTGACGTGATCCTGGATCTCATGATCCATGACATCGACGTGGTGCTCAACCTGGTGCCCTCCGAGGTGGAGCGTATCGACGCTGTGGGTGTTCAGGCTCTCAGTTCGCGTCTCGACATTGCCAACGCGCGCATTGTCTTTTGCAACGGTGCCGCCGCCAACCTCACCGCCAGCCGCATCAGTGTTGGCAAGGTGCGCAAGCTGAGGGTGTTCGAGTCCACGAGCTACATGTCGCTGGATTACTCCCAGCAGGAGGTGCTGCATTACGCTCTCAATCGACCCGATAAGGGCGCCCTTCCGCAGATCGTGAGCCGCACGCTGCCGGTGAAACGTGCGGAACCTCTGGGACTGGAACTGCAGGATTTCTGGAGAGCGGTACGCGATGGCCGACCTGCCTCGGTCGACGCGCAACAGGGTCGGCGGGCGCTTCAAATCTGCCTGGAGGTGGGGGCGCGGGTTCACGAAGGCCTGGAACGCGGGCGCGTTTGGCACGCCGCCCACTGATCGCATCCTCCACGTCGCACGGACCATGAAGATCGACCTGCAGAAAGGCCGGGTCGAAGGGGCGCAGTTTTCACCCTCACCCAACTTCGACGCCCGTCCCGAGGGCGTGCCCACCAGCCTGCTCGTGGTCCATGGTATCAGCCTTCCGCCCGGGAAGTTCGGAGGCCCCTGGGTGGAGGATCTGTTCTGCGGCTGCCTCGACCCGAACGCCCACCCCTACTTCTTGAAGATCAAGGACCTGCGCGTTTCCACCCACCTGTTAGTGCGTCGCGATGCATCCCTGATGCAGTTTGTGTCTCTTAACGAACGAGCCTGGCATGCCGGGGAATCGTGCTTCGAGGGAAGGAGGCGCTGCAACGATTTTTCGATTGGCATCGAGCTGGAGGGAGCTGATGAGATCCCTTACGAGGATGCCCAATACCGGACCCTCGCGGCGTTGGCGGAAGCCCTCATGATGGCGTATCCTGACATCACCCCAGAGCGCATCGTTGGACACTGCCATATCTCACCCGGCCGCAAGACAGACCCCGGCCCGGCTTTTGATTGGGAGCGTTTACACGGTCTGGTACGGCCGGCGCCCTGATGTCCTCCAGGGGTGAGGCTGCCGGATCCTGAGTTGCCGGCCGTTTCGCGGGGAAGC
>CBEVTG010000332.1:0-3203 GCA_965552745.1 uncultured bacterium | reverse complement strand
GGCGCTTCCGCCAGAACCTGCTCGGGAAGAGGGTGGATTATTCCGGCCGCTCGGTCATCGTTGTTGGCCCGGAACTGCGCCTGAACCAGTGCGGTCTACCCAAGAAGATGGCTCTGGAGCTTTTCAAGCCGTTCATCTACCACAAGCTGGAGGAGCATGGACTGGTATCGACCATCAAGGCCGCCAAGGAGATGGTCGAGCTTCAAAAGCCGGAGGTCTGGGATTTTCTCGAGGAGGTCATCCGCGAGCACCCTGTCCTGCTCAATCGTGCGCCGACGCTTCACCGGCTGGGCATCCAGGCCTTCGAGCCGGTGCTGGTCGAGGGAAAGGCGATCAAGATCCACCCCCTCGTCTGCACGGCCTTCAACGCCGACTTCGATGGCGATCAGATGGCAGTCCACATCCCACTTTCGTCGAAGGCCCAGGTGGAGGCGCAGGTTCTCATGCTCTCCACTCAAAACCTGCTGTCCCCGGCTAATGGACAGCCGGTCGTGGTTCCCAGCCAAGACATTGTGCTCGGCGCTTACTACCTCACCAAGGAGAAGAAGGGCGCCAAAGGCGAGGGAAGGGCCTTTGGCTCCGTCGATGAAGTCCTGCTCGCCTACGAGGCGGGAGAGGTCGAGATGCTGACGCCCATCCGCCTGCGTTATTCGGGCGAGTTCATCGACCTGACGACGGTTTATGACGACCAGGACATCCTGCACACGGAAATCCAGAACGTCGATGTGCAACTCGTCAACACGACGGTCGGGCGGGTGATCTTCAACGATCGTATGGTCGAGGGCATGCCTTTCATCAACGGTCTTCTCAAGAAACGGGGGCTCCTGCAGCTCGTCAACTTCGGTTACCTTCACTATGGAAACGAGCGGACCGTGGATCTGGTTGATGCCCTCAAGGACATTGGCTTCCAGTACGCCACCGAGGCTGGTCTGTCAATCGGTGTCGACGACATGGTCATCCCCGCCTCCAAGAACGGTCTGGTCGAGGAGGCCCGCAAGGAGCAAATCGACGTCGAGCAGCAGTACCTGGACGGTGCCATCACCAACGGCGAGCGTTACAACAAGGTCATCGCCATCTGGTCGGAGGTGACCGATCGGGTGTCGGACGAGATGTTCCGGGAAATGCAGCGCGTCGAGGAAACCACTCACGAGTTCAACCCGATCTTCATGATGGCAGACTCCGGAGCCCGGGGCAGCAAGCAGCAGATGCGCCAGCTCGCCGGCATGCGCGGTCTCATGGCCAAGCCCTCGGGGGAGATCATCGAAACGCCCATCACTTCCAACTTCCGGGAAGGGTTGACGGTGCTGCAGTACTTCATTTCTACGCACGGAGCCCGCAAAGGGCTGGCGGACACTGCGCTCAAGACCGCCGACAGCGGCTACCTGACCCGCCGCCTCGTGGACGTGGCCCAGGATGTGATCATCAGTGAGGATGATTGCAAGACTCTGGATGGAATATATGTCAGTGCGATCAACGAGGGAGGGGAAATCATCGAACCCCTGCGCGATCGCATTGTGGGCCGCGTTGCCCTCGAGGACGTCATCGATCCGCTCACCGGCGAGGTCCTGGCGGAAGCCAACCAGGATTTCTCGGAGGATGTGGCCAACACAGTGCAGTCGGCCGGGATCGAGCGGGTCAAGATTCGCTCCGTGCTCACCTGTGACACTGTGCGCGGCGCCTGTGCCCGGTGTTACGGGCGCGACCTGGCGGCCGGCAAACTGGTGGAAATCGGCCAGGCCGTGGGCGTCATTGCCGCACAGTCGATCGGTGAGCCAGGTACTCAGCTCACTATGCGCACCTTCCACATCGGCGGCACTGCCTCCCGGGTCGGAGAGCAGTCAACCATCGAGAGCAAGCATGCCGGTAGTGTGAAGTTCCTCAACCTGGTGACGGTCAAGAATAAGGACGGCGACTATGTGGCCATGAACCGCAACGGTTCACTGGTCATTGCCGATCCGAAGGGCCGCGAGCGCGAGCGCCACGCGGTCGTCTACGGGGCCGTGCTCAAAGTGTCCGATACCCAGGAAGTGACGCCGGGGACCCTTCTCCTCGAGTGGGACCCCTACACCTTCGCCATCCTAACCGAGTCTTCGGGAGTCGCCGCGTTCAAGGATGTCGTGGACGGGGTCACCGTGCGGGAAGAGGTGGACGAAGTCACGGGGTTTGCACGCAAGGTAATCCTCGAATCTTCCGATGAGCGCAAGCAGCCGCAGGTGATCGTGCGCGACGACAAGGGTAAGGCTCTAAAGAAATACCTGCTGCCCTCGAGAGCGCTCCTCATGGTCGGCGACCAGGACAAGGTCTATGCAGGCGACATCCTGGCCAAGATTCCGCGCGAGACCACCAAGACCAAGGACATCACGGGAGGTCTGCCGCGCGTGGTCGAGCTCTTCGAGGCAAGGCGTCCGAAGGAGCCCGCCATCATCACCGAGATTGATGGTGAGGTCGAGTACGGCGACATCGTCAAGGGAGTGCGCAAGATTCATGTCCGCAACGAGAGCGGTGAGCTACGCGAGTACGGCATCCCGCGTGGCGTGCATGTCAACGTTCAGGAGGGCGAGCGCGTCAAGGCTGGCGAGCCTCTAATCGACGGACCCGTCAACCCGCACGACATCCTGAGCGTCATGGGTGAGAGGGACCTGCAGGATTACCTGGTGAACGAAATCCAGGAAGTCTACCGCCTGCAGGGTGTGACCATCAACGACAAACACATTGAAGTCATCGTGCGCCAGATGATGCGGTGGGTGAAGGTCGAAGAGGTCGGTGACGCCGATTTTATCGTCGACGAACAGGTTGACCGGTTCCGCTTCCAGGCTGAGAACCAGCGGATTATCAGCGAAGGAGGCACGCCCGCCACAGGACGGCCGCTGCTGCTCGGGATCACCAAGGCCTCGCTGTCCACCGAGTCCTTTATCTCGGCGGCCTCCTTCCAGGAGACCACGCGCGTGTTGACCGAGGCGAGCATCAACGGCCGGGTGGACAGCCTGCGGGGGCTCAAGGAAAACGTGATCATGGGGCGTCTGGTCCCGGCCGGTACGGGATTCGGGAGGTACCTACACCTCCAGATTGCCGAGGACCGATTCATCACTGTCGCCGACGGTGAAAAACTGTCGTTAGGCGACAAGACCTTACAATTCGTCTACACGCCGTGGGTGCACTGGCCGGAGACGATGAGCACTTACCTCGCGGAGGATAAGATCCTT
>CBEVTG010000331.1:0-3207 GCA_965552745.1 uncultured bacterium | reverse complement strand
ACCCTACCAACCCCACCATTACCCAGTTCCTCAAGGTCGTGAATACCCGCATCAGCTCCAACGAGGCGCCTCTAGCTGTCACCGAGATCCAGGTCTCCGCCGTGGAGAGCCGCACCGGCCGCCAGGAGAGGGACGAGAGCCGGCGCAGCGCCAACGCCACGGCTACCTGGCGGGCCCACCCGCGTGCGGACCTGAACCTCAACGCGTTCACCAGCCGCATCGCGTTCGATCAACTTTCAGGAAAAGATGTCCGCGAGGACTGGGGAACGACGCTCATCACGACGCTGCGTCCGGGTGCGGAGTGGGTGTCGACGCTGAGGTTGCAGACAGTGAGCCGTAGCTCGACGTTCGGCCGCTCCGAGGATGACAACACCGTGTCGCTGGGATTCTTCAAGTCTCCGCTTCCGACGCTTGATTTCGCGATCAGCGGCACCCATCGCCGCAACACTTCCCGCGGAAACGTACTGCTCGAGTCGAACGCCCTCGACATGCGCGTCGGGGCGCGGTTCGTGCGTGCCATCCAGGCGGGATTCGACTTCAGCCTCATCCGCCAGGAGGATGGCCTCCTCGGTCGGGTGACCGACCGGCGGCAGGGCAATCTGACACTGAACACGACCCTGCGGCCCGGCCTCATCCTTTCGGCCAACTGGAGGGCCGAGCGCATCAACTTCAACGACAGCACCGCCAATGATCGCACCGATGTTGACCTGCGCACCCGTCTCTCGTACCGACCGACCCCGGTGTTCGGAGTGGTCTACGAGTACCTCTACCAGGACATCTCGGAGGAGAGCGGCAGCTCCTATCTCGTCGATGTGGACTGGCTGCCTTTTCCCGGCGGTGCTCTGCAGATCCAGTTCACGGTCACGCAGGATCGGCGCTCGATCTTCGGTGATGTCCGCGACGAATCCCGCGCCACGCTGCGCTGGACCATGAACCCCAAGACGATCATCGATTTCGCCTATGCCTCGAGACGCGTAGGGGATCCTTCTTCCCCACGGAGCAAGCTCGGAACCATCTTCCTGGAGTACCGTTTCTGATGCAAAGCCTCAGGGTGAATCGCTGGGTGGCAGGTGCGGGCTTCCTGTCGCTTTGCCTGTTTGGATCGGAAGTGTCCCTCGCCAGAGCCGCAAACGGTGGAACCCAGCTGCACGGGAAACCGTTGCGCGTGGCGGTGCTTCCTTTCGCGATCCAGGGAGCGCCTCCAGAGACCTGGCAGCTCGTGCGCGCCGCCATAGAAACCCATTTGCCCAGCGGGACCTTGACGATTCTCGATCACTCCGAAGTGGCCTCCCGGCTACGCGCCCGCCGGCTGCGTGACATGTCGCTTCTGACGCGCCCCGAAATGGCGCTGCTGGCCGCCGATCTGGGCGCCGACAGGCTGCTTCTGGGCTCCCTGTACCGCTTCGACGGGGCCCGTCCCCGTCTTATGCCTCTCGGGTCGCCTGATTGATCCCTCGAAGCTGGGCATTGACGGGATGGCCTTCACCGTGCTTGAAGGCACCTCACTGCTGGGGCCGCTGGGGTCGGGTGGGCCCGTGACCCCGGAGCGCGCTCTGGAAGAGGGCATCGAGCATTTCATTACGTCGCTGCTGGCCAGCCGTCGCGGTTTGCTCAGCCGGGAAGATGAGCGCATGCTCGACACATCGGCCCTGGCGCCGAATCCCGTGGTCTATGTCTCCCCGCGCGTCGGCGAGAAGCGCATCGAGCGGGTCGTCATCCTTCCGTTCCGTAACCATACGCGGCATGTAGGCGCCGGCCTGGCGGCGGCCGATCTGGTTACCTGGTGCCTGATGGCCTCCTCGGATCTGTCGCTCGTTTACTCGGGGGATGCGACGCGGCGGCTTCTCGAGAGGGGATGGCGCACCGGCATGGCGGTCGGCCGCGATGACATCCTCAGCCTGGGGATTGATCCGCACGTCGACGCGGTCCTCATGGGAAGCGTCAGCCGCTGGCAGGAGGGACGGAGCACGGGGGTACATCCCCCGGAGGTTGCCGTATCGTTCAGGCTCCTCGATGCGGTGACCGGCGAAATCTTGTGGGCGGCCGAGCATGAGCGGATCGGGGATCAGACGCGGACGGTTTACGAGGCCGGCAACATCCGCCTGACCGAAGTACTCATGGCGCGGGCGTCACTCGAAGCGCTGCAGCCCCTGCTCCGGGCCCTGAAGAAGAGCAGACACCTTGAAACTGGAGGACCGCAGAAGTGAGAAACGACAAGTTGTTCCTCGACAACAGCCCGGGGTTCGCGTGGCTGCCCCTCGCAATGACCCTGGTGGCAGTGGCGAGTCTCATCGGCGACACAGGTCAGGTGCATGCGCTCGCCGAGGAGATGGAGGCGGGGCAGCTGAAGATGGCCGTGGTGGATGGAGAGGCGCTCACTCTGCTCGATCTTCGCGACCTGTTCGAGAGGCGCCATGGCGGTCACGGCGCTTTATTTGCGGGCGAGCCGATCATCCGCATGGTTCTCGACAGGGCGGTTGATGACCTGCTGCTGATCCAGGAGGGGCGGCGCATGGGGCTCCCCGAGGAACCCACTTTGAGCCAGGCGGCGGCCGCGTACCGGGATGTCGTGATGCTGAAGGCGCTCGAGGAACGCTACATCCAGGATGCCGCCAAGCCTTCGAGCAAGGCTGTGAAGCGGGCCTACGCGAGTCTCTCCAGGCAAGTTCGTCTGCACCTGATCGAGACCCGGCAGGAGACCGAAGCGGCGCAGGCTCTGGAGCGTCTTCAGTCCGGTGAAACGTTCGATCAGGTGGCGCGCGACCTATCGATCCATGCAAGCAGGCAGCGGGGCGGCGACCTGGGCTGGGCTGGATGGGGTAGGCTGGAACCGGAGATCGAGGAGGTCGCGTTAAAGATGCTGGCGGGAAAGACCGAGGGCCCCATCACGTCGGGCGGGCGCTACCAGATCATCCGGGTGGCCGAGGAGCGGGAGCTGGAGCCGCCGCCCCTGTCCCAGGTCGAGGACAACATCCGGGCGGTTCTGAGCGGTCGCCGTCGCCGGGAGCTCAGGGCCGAGCTTCTGACCTCGATCCGGCGGACTCACCCGCCGGTAGAGCACGCCGAGAAGATCTCCGCTCTGCTCACGGAAACGACGCACGCCGGCGGCAGCACAGGCCTGCAGGATGATGCTGTCTTGCTGAAGACGGAAACCGGTCTGGAGCTCACAGCCGGGAGGATTCGCAAACGGGCCACGAAGAGCAGGCT
>CBEVTG010000330.1:0-3213 GCA_965552745.1 uncultured bacterium | reverse complement strand
GCGCGCGCGTTCTTCTAGACGATCGAGCAGATCATCAGCTTTAACGCCGAGTCCCCGGCGGCCGCTCACTTCCACAAAGGGCCGTTGCAGATCTTCTTCGTTGAGTTTGTACCCGAGCTCCCGAGCGCAGGCCGCTGACAGTGCCACCATCTCATACGCAAAGTGGATCGACTGCTGCGCCTGTTCGCGGTAGCCCATGGCGTGGAGCCCGGCCGCCACGACTTTCTGAAGGTAAGACTGGCGCACGTCGATCACGTTGTAAACACGGCTGGCGTGTCCGAAGGAGGAACTGTTGGCATCCCCCTCGCCGCGGGTAGTGGAATGGAGAACCGCGCCGTCCGGGTAGCGGTGGAAGGCGCGATAGCGAAAATCGGTGTCCAGAAGATTGAACTTCCACATCTGATAGGCGATGTCCTTGCCCACGTAAGTCACCGTGCCGTTTGAGCGCACCAGGATCTTTTCCTGTACCTCTCCACCGCCGTCCTGGGTTTCGCCGCCCCCGTGCTCGGCGCCCATCTCCATGACCCAGCAGCCGGCGCTCTTGCCCTCGTTCGCAAGGCGCGTAGCGCCGCTGGACCGCAACCGCTCGAAGGCGCGTTCCCAGAATTTGAAGGCCAGGACGTCGCCTTCCCAGGGCAGCAGGTCGTAGCGCACGCCAATCCTCTCCATGGTCTGCAGATGGCAGCGCACGATGCGATCGCTGATCACATCGGCGAGGGCGCGCGCCGAGGATTCACGTTCCTCGAGGCGCTTGAGCATTCTCTGCCGGAGCTTCAGGCGCTCGGGATCGGCGGCAAGGTATTCGCTGGCTTCAGCGTACAGGTCCCAGCACAGGTGATCAAAGCGCCCTTCCATTGCCTTGACCATCCCGGCATCCTGGTGGCGGATTTCTTCGAAGCCAACCATCAGATCCGCCACCTGCACTCCCGTGTCGTCGATGTAATTCTGAACCTCGACGGGATGACCCAGATGTCGCAGCAGTCGCACGAGCGTATCCCCGAGCACCGCGTTCCGCAGGTGTCCGATATGGGCCGCTTTGTTGGGGTTGATGTTGGTGTGCTCGACGGTGATCTTCTTGCCTTCCCCGGAGGACGGCGGCCGGTGCAGATGGTCGGTCAGATCGACCAGGAAGCGGCTGCGATCCAGGAAGGCGTTGAGGTAGCCGGCCCCGGCCACCTCCACCCGGGCAACCGCGGCGGGCAGTCGAAGGACGGAGGCCAGCTCGCGGGCGATGTCCCGAGGAGCGCGTCGCAGGCGGCGGGCGAGTTCAAAGGCAACCGGTACAGCAAGATCGCCGAGGCGCGGCTCAGGGGGAATCTCAATGGCCGGCGCCTCGACGGCTATGCCGAATGATTCGCGACAGGCGCGTTCCACCTCCTGGCGCAGGCCGGCAATTGTTGCGCCGATCAAGAAGGGCTCAGCTTTCTTCCGGCGGTTGCTCGATCGCGTCCTCTGGAGGCAAAACCTGTACGAGATCCTGGGCGATCTCGTCGAAAACCGACTTCATGAGCTGGCCCTTCTCCGAGTTGACACGAGGCAAGCCGCCCGCCATCAGTTGCTCCATACGTTTGGCCGCGACGATAGCCAGGGAAAACCGGTTGGGAATCTTTTCGAGGCAATCGTTGACACGTATTCGGCTGCTCATCCTCATAACGCTCCTTTTTTATGAACGGTCGGCGGGGCTCAGTGCCGCTGCGCCGATTCCGGAGTGCGAATGCTAATCCCGGGGGAGCGTTCCGCGAACCCCCCGGTCGTCAAACCTTCCAGGTAATAGTAATACTTCCGGCCCGGTTCCGCGTTGCCGTCCAGATAGATGTAGCGCAGGGTTTCCCGCGTGTCCCCGCCCGCCAGGATTGGCACCTGGTTGATACGCACGTAGCCCGTCAGGGGCGATCGACTGCGGTAAAGGTTCCAGGCGGCCAGATCCGATTCGCTCTGCGTGGTCCAGCTCAGGACAGCGCCGCCGGGAGCGGGTTCCGCCTGTAGCCCCGCCAGCTCGTAGGGGTAGGCGGGGTCGTGCCACACCGAATAGGAGAAAGTTCCGGCTTCGCTTCCCTGAGCCGACACGTAGGTCACCGCCAGAGAGGCACGGCTGACCGCCTGCGACGGAAAGCTCAGGGTGGCCCTGCCGTCAGAATCAACGGGGATCTCCGCGGAGTAAAGGGGGCCGCCGTTGCGCCCCTCGAAAAGCGCCAGAAGGGTCCATCGACCCCGATCGTCCCCCTGGAACTCCAGCCTCGTACCGCCGGGCCCGGCCCCGGGCAGGAGTCGAACCACATGGCCGGACCACGGTTCGAGCGCGCCGCTGCCGGTGGGACCCTGGGCGGGGTAGCTGGCGTGAACGGAGTCGGCCCGCGTGGGCCCCAGGGCCGCGGCGAACGGGAAGTGACGGCCGTCGTCATTGTCAGCGGTGAACATTCCCCAGGCCAGGTAAGTGGCAATCTCTGAACCCAGGTCCGATCGATCAAGGGAGGCAAGGATCGACTCTGCGGCCTCCGCGAGGTTATCACCCGGCACCGCCGCCAGCTCCTCCCACAGCGGTCTCAGGATTGGGCCCGATACCGGTCGGCTCAAATCGAGGAACAGCGCCCAGAGACCGCTGCCCTGTGACAGCTGCAGGTCATCGCTGAGGAGCGAGGCGGAGCGCCGCTGCAGGCGTTCAGTAAAATGATCCAGATAGGGGCGGGCATCGCGCCGGGCCTCGACCTCGAGCGCCACGGCGCTGGCCTCCTGCCAGGTGGGAGCCTCGTGGTGCGAGTAGGCCCAGAGAACCGTATGTGCCAGCTGGTGGATGAGGGCCTGCTGCAGGCGCTCCGGATGATCGAGCAGGCGGGAGGAGAGAAGGATGGCAGCCGCGGCGTCCTCCTCGAAAGTGTGCTCCGGCTCACTCACCGGCAGAGACATTCCGTCGGCTCCGGCCGGCAGGTCGTCCGAAATGTAGACCGTCAGCGGCTCGCCTGGAGAAGCGGTGACAGGAGGAAGCCACCCCATGTCGTCCGTCCACAGGGCCAGCGCCTGGCTGGCCTCCAGGGAGGCGTGCAGGATCGCCTCGGTGGCCAAGGGCCTGAGGCTGCCCGAAAGGGTCCGGCCGGCGCTACGGGCCGTGCGCCACTCGAGCCCATCAGCGAGGACGAATGGCTCCTGGGTCCGGGGAGCCGCCAGAAGGTTGCGGACTAAGGATCGGGCGTGAAAGCCCAGGCGGGGCTGTTCCAG
>CBEVTG010000329.1:0-3217 GCA_965552745.1 uncultured bacterium | reverse complement strand
CCCTGTGCATCTGGACCTGGAACCCCGACAGGGTGGAACACGTGTACAGGGAAGCGGAATCCCTGCTGCTCGAAGCCGGGGCTGAGGAGTGGCTTTTTCTTCCTCGAGCCAACCTGGCTTTTGTCGAGATGTGCCGTGGAAACTGGCCCGAAGCCGAGCGCAAGTACCGCGAGCTGATTGAAACATTCCAGAGCAGAGGCAGAGCCCTGCCACCTTATTTTCTAGTTCATCGCGGGATCGTCGCCGAGCAGCGTGGAGCACTCGATGAAGCTCTGCGCAATTATGAGAAAGCGGTGGTGAACGCAGATCTCTTCAGATCCGCACCAGCCAAGCCGTACGCCCTGGACCGGCAGGGGACGTTGTTGCGCAGGCTCGAGCTGCGCGAGCGCGCCAACGAGGCCCACGAGCGTGGCCTGTCGGAGGCACAGAAGAACCATCTCCCCATGCAGACGGTGTACTTGACCACGGCACTCGCAGAGGATCTCTGCGAGGCCGGCGGGGACCCGCAGCGTGCGGCCGCCCTTTCAAAAGAGGCCGCCGTAGAAGCGTCCAGGCTCGATGCGAAGCGAGCCCATCTGCGCGCCCTTCTGGCCGGTGCCCGGGCCGCGCTTCTCTGCGGCGACCGGGAGGCGGCCGCGACGGCAATCACGCAGGCGGAGGCACTCTCTCTACCCGACTTCTGGAGACACGAACTGGCACAGCGCGAGCTCATGGCGGCGCGCGTGGCACTGGTACACAGTGCAATAGAAAAGGCCATCACCGCGTTCGGAACCGCCCTCGAGCACGCGCGGTCCCACTCGCTCGCGGCCATCGAGGCAGAGATCCTGGCAGCGCGTCTCACGGCGAATCTGTCGGATGATCGGGCGGATGATCAGCGCCGGCTTCTGGAAGCTGTCGATGTCTTCACGCAACGCACGAACGATCCAGCGATCGTCCGTCTGGCGCGCAACGCGCCCGCCTGGCGGCAGGCGGCCGAAGAAGCTGAACGGGATCTGGGACGTGGGACGACCGCGACACGCGCGGACCTCTCGGAGAGCCGGACCCTGGAGGCACTCATCGGAGTTGGCCGCACGATCCAGGCATTGGAGAACCCGGAAAAACTCGCCCCTGCCCTGCTCGATCAGGCCCGTTCCCTGGTGGGAGCCGAGCGCGCCATGTTGCTGCTGGCCCAGCCGGATGGAGCGAACCCGCGGATTGTGGCCTCGAGCGGTCTCGAGGCCGCGTCGGAACAGGAAGCGATGGAGTTCAGCCGCGCCGCCCTGTCCCAGGGGATGGAATCTCCCCTCCTGGTGGTTGACGCGCGTTCCGATCCCCGTCTCAACGCTTCCCTGAGCGTCGAGAAGTTCGGCATCCGCTCTGTCTTGTGCGTGCCGCTGCGCCTGCGCGGAACATTGCTGGGAGCGGTCTACCTGGACAGCCGCGGCCGCGTTCTGAAAGCCGGTCCGGACCACCTGCGGTTCGTGGAAGCATTCGCCCACCACGCAGCCGCGGCACTCGATTCGTCACATGCTTTCAGGGATCTGCAGCTCGAGCACGACCAGCTGCGGCAACGCCAGCGTGAGCGTTACCGTTTCGACCGTCTGCTCGGCCGGAGCGCCGTCATGCAGGAAGTCTACGACCTGCTCGAGCCGTATTCGAAGAGCGATCTGCCGGTCCTCGTAACCGGCGAGAGCGGTACCGGCAAGGAACTGGTGGCGAGAGCGATGCACTGGAACGGCCCGCGCAGGGAAGGACCGTTCGTGGCGGAAAACTGTGCCGCCATCCCGGAGAGCATGCTCGAGAGCGAGCTGTTCGGCCACGTGCGCGGTGCTTTCACGGACGCCGATCGGGACCGGCGCGGGCTTTTCCTCGAGGCGACCACCGGCACGCTGCTGCTGGATGAGATCGGCGAGATGAGCCCCGCGCTCCAAGCCAAGCTTCTGCGCGTCCTGCAAGAGAAAGAAGTACGCCCCCTGGGAGCGCCCCGTGCGCTGCCCATAGACGTGCGCGTGGTGGCAAGCACACATCGCGATCTGAGCAAGGCCGTGCGCGAGGGCCGCTTCCGTGAAGATCTGCTTTTCCGCCTGCGCGTTTTGACGGTCAACCTGCCACCGTTGCGCGAGCGCCTGGAAGATGTGCCCCTCCTCGCCGAGCATTTCCTCGAAGAGCACCGCAGAGAAGAAGGTCGCGGTCCCGAGGCCGTGTCCCCCGAGGTGCTCTCGCGCCTGAGCCGACACTCGTGGCCCGGCAATGTGCGGGAGCTGCGCGGAGAGATCCGCAAGATGGCGCTGGTGGCTTCAGGAAAGCGGGTGAAGTGGCAGGAGATCGAATCTCATCCGGAACTGTTTGGTCCTCTGCTGCACCCCGGACGCCCGGTGCGCCGGACCCGTTCGGGCACACTCAAGGAGATGGAGCGCCAGCAAGTGGAGCGGGCCCTGCACGTATCGGGAGGGGACAAGCAGCGCGCAGCCGATCTTCTCGGCCTGAGCCGCGCCACCTTCTATCGTAAGTTGAGGCGCTACAGGATTACCATGCCGGCCGGGCACTGAGCGTCAACTGCGGGGCGGCAGGTTCACCCGCTTCACGAGGCCAGCGCAAGAACCGGGCAGGCTATGGCCTGCGCCCAGTCGGGCATGGCGGCGTGCGCCTGCCGCAGGCGGCCGGACCGTGGGGTGAGGACGACCAGGTCGGCTTCCTCTTCGCGTGCCAGGTCGGGCACGTGGCTGGACGGCTCGGCGATCTCGCTCCGCCGCCGCGTCCTGACGCCGCTCTCCTCGAGACGCCAGCTCACATTCTCCAGTAGTTTGTCCAGCCGCAGGCGAATGAGCTGCGTCTGATGTGTCAGACTGCCTTTCACGTCCCGCTGCAGGATGGCTTCCTCAGCACTGACGACGCTGGCCAGAACCACCGCAGCATCGTCGCGCTTCGCAGTGGCTACAACCCTCGCCAGCGCCCGGATCGCGAAGTCTTCCGGGTTGAGGAGGACCAGGACTTGTTCCTCGCCTTTTTCCTGCCTCAACAACCAGAGCAACCCGACGAAGATGGCCAGCAGGATGAACGGGAAGCCATAAACCAGCAACGGCAGCGTCAGGGCGGGCCCGAGCATGCCAATCGGCAGGGCCAACAGCACGACAATAGGCAAGATCAGATCCTGAATCAGTCGTTTCACAGCGCTCGTCCTTCTAATCCCTCGCCCACAGGCGAGTGCTGAAGTAGCGCTCCCCCAGATCCGGAAACA
>CBEVTG010000328.1:0-3235 GCA_965552745.1 uncultured bacterium | reverse complement strand
ATGGCGATGATGTACTTCAGGTTGAACAGCCACCGCAGGTACATCTTCAGAGGCAGGGCAACCATCGACAACAGGAGCACCACCATCACGGCGTAGCGCTCGGGGCCGAGTTTTTCATAATACTTGCGCAGCCAGGTTCGTGCCAGAAGGGGCGGCAGGGTGAGCAGGTAGAGCAGCACCACGATGAAGCCGGGTGCCTCGCGCACGAGCCAGGCCTTGGGCAGTCCCGTGTTCAGCCACTTCACCCACACGTATTCCGACAGGTTGACGTTGACGAGCGGCGGTAGCTTGCCGATATCCCAGAATTCATAAGGCCCGAAGAAGTTCCAGTTCGGCCCGCGCAGGAACGTGCCGATGGCGATGAGTAACACCCACAGGATCACGAAGCCGAACAGGAAGATACTGATCTCGACCTTGCGTTCCTTGAAGGTGAAATACCCATTTCCCTTCTTGTTCTTGTCGATGAAAGGAATAGCCATGAGACCGACGATGATGAGGCTCGGGAAAACCACGCCGGCCAGCCACGGGTCGTAATAAACCAGCATCTCCTGAAGGCCGAGGAAATACCAGGGCGCCTTGGAGGGGTTCGGGGAATCACCCGGGTTGGCGGGCTGCTCGAGCGGTGCCTTGAGGAAGATCGACCACAGGATCAGAAACACCGTGAACAGGATGAGACAGATGAACTCGATGTAGACGAGGTCAGGCCACACCAGGACCTTGGGGACAGGCTCGCTCGCTTCCGCCGGTTTCTCACCGCGGGAAATGCGCCGGTCGTTCTCGTAACCCTGGCTCAGGCTCAGCCAGACGAAGTACCCCACCAGGAAGAGCATGGCCACGATGGGAACATTGTCCGGCTTGGTGACGATGCTCCGGAAGTTCGGATCGAGGAGGCTGATCATGAAGAACGCCACCGCGGTGCCGAGCACGATCAGGGCGGGCCTGGGAGTCCATAGCTTCTCCCAGAACAGGGCCACGAAGAACAGGATGATGCTCAGGGTGACGAACCACTCCGGAGCGGCAATCGTGTTGATGAAAGTCTTGAAAAGCTCGATCACTGGCTGACGGTTCCAGAAGGACTACATGGGCCCGGAGATGCCGCCGTCCTTGCGGATGCGCCAGAAATGGATCGACATCAGGATGGTGGCCACAAACGGGATGGCGACGCAGTGAAGAACATAAAAGCGCAGAAGCGCTCCGGCTCCTACAAAACGCCCTCCCAGAAGTGCGAAGCGCACGTCGCTTCCGGCATGCACCAGGTTGACCCCTCCCAGGGCCAGCAGGCTGGCACCGGGCCCCTCGTGACCTAAGAATGGAGTGGCGCGCGCCATGTTCGTGCCCACCGTGATGGCCCAGATCGCCAGCTGATCCCAGGGCAGGAGGTAGCCGGTAAACGATAGAAGCAAGGTCAGGACCAGCAGCAGGACGCCAATCACCCAGTTGAACTCGCGGGGTGGCTTGTAGGAGCCCGTCATGAATACGCGCAGCATGTGCAGCCACACCGTAATGACCATGGCGTGGGCGCCCCAGCGGTGCAGTTCCCGCATGATGCCGAGCGGAACCTGCTCGGCCAGATCAATGATATCCACGTAGGCGTACTCGACGGTCGGTCTGTAGTAGAACATCAGCAGCAGGCCGGTGATGACTTCAACCAGGAAGATGAAGAAGGTGAGTCCACCCATGCACCAGGTGTACTTGAGCCGGATGCCGGAAGTGCGCACCCGGGAAGGGTGCAGGTGGAGGAACACGTTGCTCAGTACGACCAGCGCCCGGTTGCGCACGTTCTCCGGCATGGCATGCCGGAAAACCGACTTGTACACCTGGGTGCCGCGGATGTAATTCAGCAGCTTCTTGGGGTCCAGGAGTTCCTTGAGATCCATGGTCGGAATGTTCTCCTCGCGAGGGCGTCAGGCCTTGAGAAGGGACTCGGGATCCTCCCACTGTCCCTTCTCCCATTGAAACTTCCGGCTCTTGTCCACGAGCACCTGGCCGTCCTCGGCAAGCATGATGCGGTAGCGCTCCAGTGGCCTCGGAGCGGGGCCTTCGAAGTTGATCCCCGTCTTGTAAAAGCCGCTGCCGTGGCAGGGGCACTTAAACTTCTCTTCGGCCGAGAGCCAGTTGGGCGTGCAACCCAGATGAGTGCAGGTGGTCGACAGAGCGTAGAGCCCTTCTTCATCGCGCACGATCCACACGCCGAAACGCTCCTTCCAGCGCTCATCCACGACTCCCACACCGTACTCCGTGGGAGTGCCGGCCTTGAAGGCGGAAGGAGGCTCGAACAGGACGTTGGGGAACAGAAATCGAGCCATCGCCGTAAGACCTGCAGTCATGGCTGCCGTGAAGGCAAGCCAGGCCAGTGCCAGCCATGAGAGAAATCCACGTCGACTGGGCGACGCCGGTTGGGCCGCCCGGGCCGGTGGAGGGGAGGTTTTGGCTGTGCTCTTTTCCGGACCCGCCGGGCTTTCTCCCGCAGCGGGTTCACGCGAATCTTTTTCTGTCATGAATGTTTTGCTTGTACTTCGGCCGCTCTACTGGACCGGAGCGGAGTTTAAGCTGGTAGCCTTTGTCCGGGAGCTACCACGTTTCGTATAGCGGGAAGCGTATTCTATCGCAACCGATGGGGCTGTCAAGACCGGCCCGGTGCACTCCCGCGACGTTCAGGGGGCTTCGTAGACCGCCAGAGCTTCGATGGCAGCCTGACGGATCTTGAGACTGCGATCCGAGGTCCGGATCGCTTCGAGTGCCGGTCGCGCGGAAGGTTCCCGCAGGCTCGCAAGCGCGCGGATTGCTTCCACCGCCGCGTCCTCCTTCTGCTGCTCGCTCATGACCTCGATCGAGTCCAGAAAATCGCCTTCGAGAAGACGCAGCAGCATTGACACCCCGCGTGAGTCTCCGAGACGCGAAAGGGCGATGGCTGCGTTCCAGCTGACATCCGGCGAGGCATCGTCGAGAGCCCGCACCAGGGCGTCGGCGGCTTCGATCTTTCCCAGAGCTCCCAGCGTGTAAGCGGCCATCTTACGGACGCCCGCGTCATGGTGGCCGAGCAAAGAGGTGATCGGCTGGACGGCCTGCGGTTCCTGCAGGGCACCCAGGGCCCACATCGAATGAATCTGGGTTTCGGAGTCTGCGTCGGCGAGCGCGGACAGGAGCGCCTCGGAGGCGATCCGGTTTCCGAGCCGGCCCAGGACCAGGGCGTCGGCGCCCTGAAGACGCCGCCGCTCTGGGACGGCCGCGCCGC
>CBEVTG010000327.1:0-3240 GCA_965552745.1 uncultured bacterium | reverse complement strand
GGATCTTCGGCATCAAGCAGGACGAGATCGGCCCTCATGCCGGGAGTAAGAGCACCCGCGGGGATGCCCAGGGAGCGACGCCCGCCCTCGAGCGCCAGATCGAACAGGCGCCGCCCCGAATGGCTGGTCACGGGAGAGCCCGGTGACGCTACCCTGTTGCGTTTTCGATCCCTGAGCCGCTGGCCGCACTCGAGCATGCGTAGCTCCTGCGCCGTGCTCGTGGTGTAATGGCCGTCGGTCCCGATGCCCCACACGCCCCCGTGGCGCTGGTAATCAACCAGAGGAAAGACACCGTCTCCGAGCATCGCCTCGGTCACGGGACACAGTCCTGCCACGACACCGCTTTTTGCCAGTCCGCGGCATTCGTTCTCGTCAATGTGGGTGGAATGGATCAACGTCCATTGGTCGTTGAGGTTTGTGTGATCAAGCATCCACTGTACCGGGCGGGCACCCAGATGAGCTTCGATCTCCTCGACTTCGCGCAACTGTTCCGATACGTGGATGTGAATTCTCGCCTTTGGATCGGCGAGCAGCGTTGCCTCGACCGCCTCCGCAAGCTCGTCCGGCGCAACGGCCCGCAGGCTGTGCAGCGCGATCCCCACCTCAAGGTTGGCGTTCTCACTCTTACGGGAACGCAGACGCTCAACAAGAGAGAGAAAATCAGCCACCTCGGAGTGGATGAAGCGGCGTTGCCTGTCACCGGGCGGCTTGCCAACACCAGCGTGAGCGTAAAGCACCGGCAGCATGGTCATGGCGATTCCGGCACGACCGGCAGCAGCGATCAGGCGATCCGCCATCTCCGAGCGGTTGGCGTAGCGCTTTCCATCCGGCGCGTGGTGTACATAATGAAACTCCCCAATCGCGGTCATGCCGTGCCGTACCATCTCCATATAGACGAAAGCACCGATCGCCTCGAACTGCTCGGGCGTCAGCCGGAGAACGAAGTCATACATGAAGTTGCGCCAGGTCCAGAAAGTATCTTCGCCTCCAGTTTCCGAGACGAATTCCGTGCGTCCTGACATGGCGCGCTGGAAGGCATGACTGTGAAGGTTGGCCAGACCGGGTAATCCGAAGCCTTTCAATGATTCCAACGGTGCACCGTCAGACGGCGGAGTGCCCTCAACCGCCTCGATGATGCCACCATCGCCCACGTGAAGGTAGCCCGGTGAGAGCCAGCCGCCCGGCTGGTGGAGGTACTCGACTTCATAGATGGCCGTCATCGAACATCTCCTCCTCAGCCTTGTGAGACGGCAGTGTGCACGACGTTTCCGGCCGCGATGACGGTGCGCGCCCCACTGCGCCCCAGACGGTAAGCCAGGTCCCGGTACTGCGGCAGATCGAAAATGGCGATGTCGGCGCGCTTGCCCGGCTCCAGAGAGCCGATCTCTTCCTCGCGATTCAATGCGAGCGCCGCACCGTAAGTCGCGGCCCGCAGCGCTTCCTCCGGACTGAACTTGTACAGCCGGCAGGCAAGCTGGATGACAAACGGCATCGACTCGAGCCAGCAGCCGGGGCACAGGTCCGTGGCCAGCGCCAGGATCATCCCGGCATCCATCATGGCGCGGGCGTTGAACGGCCTGCAATGGCCGACGGCGAAGTCGAGACCCGGCATGACCACGCCGATCACCCTGGCATCCCGAAGCAGAGCAAATTCATCATCGCCCGTGTAGTTCAGGTGATCGGCCGAGACGGCCCTCAGCTCAGCGGCCAGCTTCGATCCTCCCCTATGCGAGTACTCATCGGTATGGATTTTCGCCTTCAGACCCTTTTCCAGTCCGGCCTCCAGGATCCGGCGCGACTCCCCCACGGTGTAATAGCCTTCATCACAGAAAACGTCATTGAACTCCGCAAGTCCGGCCTCCACCACCGCCGGGATCTGTTCTTTGATGATTTCGTCAATGTACGATTCCCGGCTGCGATCTTCGGGAATCGCGTGGGCGCCGAGGAAAGTGCTGACTATGTCGATGGGTTGGTCGGTCTGGAGGCGTCGATTGATTTCCAGCATCCGCAGCTCGCCCTTTACCGTCAGGCCGTAACCCGATTTGCTCTCGACTGTGGTCGTGCCGTAGTGAAGCATGTGGCCAAGTCGATCCAGCGCGCTCTCCGCCAGCTCATCCTGTGAGGCATTCTGCAGCATGCGCACGGTCGCCGAAATGCCGATCGGGATCCCGAGCCTTTTGAGCTCCTCCGGTCTAGCCCCCGTGACCCTGGCAGAGTATTCGGCAACCCTCGACTCGGGGAAAATGAGATGCGTGTGGCAGTCGACAAATCCGGGAATGACGATCCCGCCTCCCGCGTCGATCCTCTCCACGCCGGACAAGTCGCAGGCGGCGGCGATTTCCGCGTCGCTGCCGACAGCGAGAATGCGATCACCCGCCAGGGCGACTGCGCCGCCCGGAATACGGCCCACGAGATCGGCCGCTCCAGGTGCGCAGGTCAGTACCTCGGAGGTGCCATTCACGATCCGTGTGGCAGCTGCCATCTGCTTGTGGGGATTACGGCTCATCGGGGGTTAGCACCTGTACGCGGTTCGATTATAAGCTGGCGCAGTGCGATCACAAGACACATCTTCCGGCCACCTTCTTCGCCCCCGACCAGCGCCTCGACACAGGTCCCGCAACACCTGATGTGGAGCGTGGTACCTCAGAGCGCCCGTGACACCCCTTCCGAGATGAACACCGCTATGCTGCACGCTTGCTTCCCTCACCGCGGTTCCATTAGAGTTACCCCTTCATCCAGACCAGTTCAAGCAAAGGCGGACGGGCACTGACCGTCGAAGCGGAGAGGCCGTTGCAGACCAACCAGCAAACCGGGACGCCGCAGCTGAAGCGTGCCATGGGATTTCGCGATGTGGTGCTGTTCTTCATCACGGCGTGCATCAACCTGCAGTGGGTGGCAACCGCTGCAGGCGCAGGTTCCAAGGCGATCGTACTCTGGCTCGTAGCCTTTGCCACGATGATGCTTCCGCTCGCGTTCTGCGTTATCGAGCTCGCCTCTCGCTACCCGCAGGAAGGGGGCATCTACATCTGGAGCAAGCACGCCTTCGGGGAATTCGGCGGCTTCATGACAGGCTGGAGCTACTGGGTCAGCAATCTGCCTTATTTCCCCGGAGTTCTCTTCTTCGGCATCAGCAACGCCCTGTTCATCGGCGGTGACCGCTGGCAGCATCTGTCGGACAGCAATTCGTTCATGGTTTCCGCCGCCATCCTGCTGCTCGCCCTGGCGACCTACATGAACCTC
>CBEVTG010000326.1:0-3255 GCA_965552745.1 uncultured bacterium | reverse complement strand
CCCGAGAACTGGGCCGATTTGGTCAGCACGCGCGCACCCGCCTGGAAGCCTCCTGTTTACGGTGGTCAGTTCTGGATCAACAGCGATGAATACTGGCGCGCACCGAAAGACGCCTATTTCATGGCCGGCGCCGGCGGGCAGAACGTCATCATCGTGCCATCGCACGACCTCGTGGTTGCCCGGCTGGGACATTCCCGCGGTGAGCGCGCCGGCGAGGCCGCCCTCAACGTGGCGCTCGAAAAGCTGATTGAAACCATCGGCGAGGCACACGAAACCCCGAACAGGGATGAATAGGAACAGATTTCAGGAGATCCCGATCATGCGACTCACGTTACAAATACCGCAGTCCCGACTTTCACATCGTGCCGCGAGGATGGTCCGGCGCCCATGCAGCACCGTGATGGCGGCCTGGTTGTGGATTCTGGTGCCGGCCCTGATGAGCTTCGGCCTGAACCCAGCCTATTCGAGCACCGCCATGCACCAGTACGACGAGACCAACCAGGCAATCGTCAATCGCGGCAAGCAGGCGCTAGTGACGTGTAATGGATTGTTCGTCTCGAACCGCACGCTGGATCAGGTCTACGACCAGGAGCTGAAGGTGGACGGGATTCCGATCGTGCCGCAGTCGTTGGTGGCCGTAGACACGGAGGGTCGCAGCGTCGCCGTGGGGATTGCCGAAGACGATCCGGTCCCGGCCATGTGGGCGGTTCATCGCCGGGGGCTGGGCTGCATCGTCATGGCCCCGTCCCAGACGTTTGATCAGATTGACGATCTACCCGAGCTCAGGATGTCTCCGCCGAAAGGCAACCCGGCAGCCGAGCCGTGGCCGCAGGGCGACCGGGTCCCGGACAAACCGCTCCCCGAGTTTGTCGATGAGCACGCCCTCGAGGATGCGGCCGAATTCACGTTCAATCGAGCCGCCCATGGCGCCCCCTTCCATGACACGGTCAGTCTGCTGATCATTTACAGAGGAGATATCCTGTTCGAGAGGTACGCCCCGGGCTTTGATGCCACCACCCGCACGCGGACCTGGTCGGTCGCCAAGAGCATCGCCAACACCCTGATCGGCATCGCCGTGGAGCAGGGCAAGCTGCATCTCGATGAACCGCTCCCCGTGAAGTGGGCCCCGCAGGATGGTGAAACCGCGCCGAAGAATGATCCGCGAATAAAATTTACCCTCCGCAACGTGCTGCACATGCCGCGCGGTCTCTCCCGGGTCGACAACGACCGGTGCAACTCGGTTGGCTCGTGTCTGAGTTACTTTGCCGGTGCCAACTCGGTCGAGGGTGCGGTCAACCGCGGCCTCGTTCAGGAGCCCGGCACGCACTGGGACTACGAGAACTACGACACGATCCTCGCGGTTGCGGCGCTCAAAGGCACCCTGAAGAGCCGGAAGGAATACCTGGAGTTTCCGAGGCGGGCGCTGTTTGACCGTCTCGGCATGCACAGCACCACTCCGGGGGTCGATCGCTTCGGCAACTTCGTGATGAGCAGCCAGGTTTACACCACCGCGCGTGATCTGGCGCGGCTGGGGTTGCTGTACCTCAACGACGGCATGTGGAACGGTGAGCGTCTCCTGCCGGAGAGCTGGGTGAAATTCGTGAGAACGCCGGCGCCGTCAACGAAAGACGACGGAAATTTCTACGGCGGGCAGTGGTGGCTTCCTCCCGATGAGCGCACCGACGTGCCGCAGGACGCCTACGAAATGGCCGGCCACCGGGGGCAGTACGTCACCGTCGTACCCTCATACGATCTGGTCATCGTACGCCGCGGCCTCGACTATGGATCGGACGGCCAGTATTTCCCGAGCTGGGATCTGGTAAAGAGAGTCATCAAGGCGTTTCCCGAGCAACCTCCTGCCGAGAAGCTGGCGAACTGAAGCGATTGGCACGGTACGGAGCACCGCAAGGTCTTGTTTCTCTGATCGACGCAACCCGTTTGCATGAGATCGCGTGGAATCAAATAAGGCCAGCCGTGAGGAATGGTGAGGAAATGATGGGCAGGAGTGAGAGCCCGCTGAATGACATAGAAGCGCTTATGATGCGATGAAGAGGTGGACCATGACTGGAGAGAGAAAATGGAATGCTGTACCGGCGATTCTACTCGTCCTGGGACTGGCGGCGGTCTTTTACGCCGAACCCACTTTCGCTGGAAAATATGTCGACTTCACCAAGGATCATCCGCTGGGTGAGATCAAGCCGGACAAGGCTCTGATCTATGCTCTGCGACCGACCAGCGTGGGAGCCGCCATCAAGAGCTTCTTCCTGTGCGACGACGAAGTTCTCGGCATTAATCGGGGGAACAGCTACTTCTTTGCCTATGTGGAGCCTGGAAAGCATGTGTTCTGGTCCAAGTCGGAGAACGTGGACGCCGTGGAGCTGGACGTGGAAGCCGGCAAGATCTATTACATTCAGCAGCACGTGAGGATGGGAGGATTTCGAGCCCGGACGAAACTGGAGATACTCGATGCGGCTGAAGGGGAAGAGACTCTGGCGAAGTGCAAGAAATATGGGGTCATCACAGATAAAGGAATCGAGAAGGGGCAGAAGATAGCCAGAAAACACAAGGAAGCGACGCAGGAAGATCTTGATCGCAGGGCGAGGGAAGCCGAGGAGGAAAAAGCGGCGGAGTAAAATCTCCCGCCGAGCCCGGCGCTCCAGCCGACCCTGGGCGCTTTGCCAGCCCTACCGCTCCAACCGGTTGTACTTCCTGAGCGCTTCCTGAAGCCGGACGTGCGGCAGGCCGTGGACCGTGTTGCCGTTGATCCCGGTCATGGTGCGTGCCGCCACCATGGCGTTGACGATGGCCTCCTCGGTAGCCTGGATCGTGGCCTCGAAGAACGGCGTCATCTTGTCGTTCGGCAGCATCTCCAGCTTTCGCATCTTGTCGCGTTTGAACGCCCCGGGGTTCGCGGTCGAGAAGGCGATGAAGATGTCTCCCGATCCGTTGCTTGCGACACCCCCCACCCTCGAGATTCCCATCGGGATGCGCCTTGCCAGGCGTTTCATCTGGTGCGCAAGAAACGGCGCATCGGTCGCCACCACCACGATGATCGAGCCCGATTCCTCGGCAGGGCCGGTATCAAGATACTCGGGCATCAGATCAGGGATCTCCCGTCCTACCGGCACGCCGGCGATCGTGAGCCCCTCCCGGGCGCCGTAGTTGCACTGAACCAGTGCTCCCACTATGTACTCGCCCACCTTGCGGGACGAGGTGCCGATGCCTCCCTTGAACTCGTGGCACTCCATCGCCGTG
>CBEVTG010000325.1:0-3258 GCA_965552745.1 uncultured bacterium | reverse complement strand
AACTGGACACTGTCCGATTCGAAGCGCCGTATTGACGTTCCTTTGCGCGTGGCCTACGGAGCGGATCTTGAAAAGGTCAAGGAAACACTGCTGGAAACTGCTCGTCAGCATCCTGATGTGATGGAGGATCCACCGCCGCAGGCGCTGCTGCTCGAGTTTGGCGATGATGCCATTAAATTTGAGTTGCGTATCTTCGTTGATTTTGGGATAGGGCTCAAGACCAAGGATGATCTCCACATGGCGATTGATCGAACATTTCGGGAGCACGGAATTGAGTTCGCGCTGCCGCGCCTGAACATCGAGCTGCCCGCCAGAAGAGGAAGAGACACGAGTACGCCTCCGGCGTCCGGGTCCGGCGGATCAAAGGGATAGATAACGGTCGTTAGTTGAGAGTGGAAGGTGGGGATTCGCTCTCTTCGGACGGTGGGTCTCCGGGAGCGGATCGTTGCAACGATTCTGGAAGGATTTCAGTCTCAACAGGTGAGACGGGAGACTCGGGCTGTGGCGTATCAGGAGTACGCTGCTTCCACTCGAGGTGCTGTGAAACGAGCGTCCGCAGAGTCACCGTGTCGAGCAGCGGAAGATCCTCCAGACCCGCCCGGCGCCGGAACGCACGGATGGCTTCGATGGTAGAGTCATTGAGCATGCCGTCGGCTCTTCCGTCATAGAGCCCGAGATCGCTCAGCATGAGCTGTACCCGGTAGACGTCCTCACCCTGCGTCTGCACGATCGGGCGCGAGCCGAGGCGGTGTAGCGATTTCGCATCGAGGACTCCCAGGAGCCGGCGCAACTCGCGTACCGGGTCTTCGTGCTCATCGACCCTCAGATCTACGGAAGCGGGAACGAACGCAGGTGGCGCTGCGGTGTCCTGCTGTTCGGTGCCGGCCGGCGCGACGGCGCTCGTGACACGCAGGGCGGCGGACCGGATAGGCCGGTGGTCAGTCTGAGCGCGCTGGCCGGCGAGGAGACCGGCGAGCAAACGATCGGCCAGATCTCCCTGGACTGTCTCAAACGCCACACCCATTTGCAGGACGACATTTTCCCCCCGGGCTCCCGATGCCAGGCAAGCGTAGGTGGTGCCCTGAAGGTGCCCCTTCCAGGGCAGGGCACTCGCGCCACTGCGGGCTGCCGTTGCGGCAGCCGCGTTCACCAATCCCACCTGCAGCCGATCCGCATTGGGAGCCTCTTCCGACAGAGCCCGGGCGGCCTGTTCGACGGAAATTCCCTGTGCCAGGAAGTCGAGGCCACGGCGTGTCAGGGATGCCTTCTCCTCGCCGAGCACCGCAATGGCACCGATGCCGGAGCGAGTGCCACCGATCTCTGCTGTTCCGGCGGGTGAACTCGACAGGATGCCGTATCCGACCTGGCCCGACGCCGGGTCGGTGGCAACGAGCGCCAGTGTGCAGGATTCTTCCAGCGCGAGAGAGTCGGCCCCATGAAGCACGGCGATGCACAGCAGTGCGACCCGCACCGCGCGCACAGCAGGTGCCCCGGCCCATCGAAGGACCGGCCAGAGTGCTCGAGAGCGGGTCATGTATTCCATCATATTGATTCCGATCGTAGCATGGTTGCGCGGGCCTCGGCGATGACGCGAACATGGTCGGGCGTGGTCCCGCAGCAGCCGCCCACCAGCCGGGCGCCGCTCCGAAACCAGCTCAGAACCTGGTCGCGAAAAAAATCCACATCGAGCGCATTGCTCTTCCATCCATTCTGTGGATCGACCGTGCCGTGGTTCGGATACAGACCGCACGGAAGATCGACCGAAGCACGCAGTTTCTTCAGGGCCTGTCCGACCACCGGCAGGGTAGCGCAGTTGACGAGCACTGCTGTGGCCCCTTTGTCCGCTACGGTGCGGGCGGCCCGGGAAAGATCCTCCCCCGAGAGAAGCTGCAGGTCCTCTCCCACCACGAACGAAACCCAAACCGGCAGGCCCGTGTCAGAGGCGGCCTTGAGCGCAGCCCGCGCTTCGCGGAGCGTATTCATGGTTTCGACCAGGATGAGATCGCTGCCCGCCATTTCCAGGGATCGCGCCAGCTGTGTATGCTCGCGCTCCAGATCCGCATCCGGCGGTACGAGATCCGGGCGATAGCAGTCCTCCACAGGCGCCATGGAGCCTGCCACGAACGCTCGCTCCCCGGCACCGGTACGCTGGATTGCCTCGCGCGCCAGGCTCACGGCGAGGGCGGTGAGCTCCTGCTGCCGCTCTCCGAAGCCGCAGCTTTGGAGCGTGCGCGGGTTTGTGCGGAAGGTGTTCGAGGTGATGACCTCCGCGCCGGCGGACAGATGGTCCTCGTGGATCGCGCGTACGACGTCCGGTCGATCAACGAGGGCCTGGGCGGACCACAGCGGCAGGCGGGTGGATATGCCCCGGCGCAGCAGGTCCGAGCCCATGGCACCGTCAAGAACAATGGGCGGGCCTTCTCTCAGGCGGCGCATGACGCGCTCACGCCGGGTGGCTACAGGAAGGGGAGCCGGGTGGCTCATTCGCCCATCACCTGAATGACCAGCTGGCGTTGCCGGGCGCGGTTGTCGAAGTCGATCAGCACGACCTGCTGCCAGGTTCCGAGCGCCGGCCGTTTGTCGGCGAACGGAATGCTCAACGATGGCCCCAACAGCGCCGCGCGTACGTGCGAGAAGCCGTTCCCATCATGCCAGGTTTTCTCGTGGGCGTAGGCTGCATCGCGGGGGGCGAGCCGCTCGAAAAGATCGGAGACATCTTCCACCACGCCCGGCTCGAACTCGAGAGTGGTCAGACCCGCCGTGGAACCGGGAACGAACAGCGTCACCGTTCCGGCGCTCAGGCCGGAACCCTTGATGGCCTCCTCGACCCTGGCCGTGAGATCGAGGGTCTGACCCAGGCCCCGGGTTTCGAGCGTATGGGAAATAGAATGAACCGGCATCGGCGCACCTGTCTGAAAGAGGAATCTCGATTCTATCAGCCAGTTGCCGAAGCGCAAGCGGAAGGCTACAATCCCGGCCCGACGATGCCCTCGCCTCTGAAATTCGAACTTGTCCGCCGGCCGGTCATCTTTGCCTGCCTGCTCCTGGCCGTCTGGGGGGCGGCGTTGGTCGCAACCGCGGGAGCGAATGCCACTTCCTCGGCGGTCTGGCCCCGTCTGCCGGTTCACAGCACGAAACTCGACAACGGTCTCGAGGTGCTGGTTCTGGAGCGCCCGGGTTCGCCGACCGTTGCCTGCTACTTGCACTTCAGGGTCGGCACCGCGGACGAGGGTCCCAGCACACTGGGGCTCTCGCACA
>CBEVTG010000324.1:0-3266 GCA_965552745.1 uncultured bacterium | reverse complement strand
AGTCAAGCGAAGGGTTTCGGGAGGTTCCAGAAGGTGGGCTAGAATCGCCCTGGTCGTCGCCATGAGATTCCAGAGCCTGAAATTGTGGCCGCTGAGCGGCTTCGCCGTCTCCTTCGCCTACGTCGAGGCGGCGGTCGTCGTCTACCTTCGAATCGTGGTGGGAGTCGAGGACATCGTCCGCGACGTGTCGACCTACGATGCCTTCATCGCTGCAACGGAGCTGGGGCGCGAAGCGGCAACGCTCCTGCTGTTGCTGGCGGCAGGCTGGGCCGCGGGCAGGAACCTGCAGAGCCGGCTCGGGTTCGCGCTCTTCACCTTCGGGCTCTGGGATATTTTTTACTATATCTGGTTGAAGGTGCTGCTCGGCTGGCCCCGGTCGCTCCTGGACACCGACATCCTGTTCCTGATCCCCCTGCCCTGGTGGGGTCCTGTTCTGAGCCCGGTGCTGATCGCCCTGCTGTGCATGGCCGGCGGCGCATTCGCGGTCGTACGGGATGAACGGGGAGAAAGCGTTCGCCCGACTACCGTCGAATGGATCTCCATAGGCGCGGGAATACTGATCGTGCTCGGCGCATTCATGGCCGATGCTCTGGCCTCCCTTCCGGCCACGGCGGAGGATCTCAACCGGCTACGACCCGGCCCCTTCAGGTGGGGGGTGTACCTGCCGGGGCTTGCGGCCATGTCCTGGGGCGTGTTGCGGTCCACGTGGCCACGAAGACGATGCGAAAGTTAGGTCGATCTTCTAAAGGAAGACGCCGGCCGCGTCCTCACTCACTCGACTTGCCGGCCGCCACCATGCGGCGCCTCGGGGCCCGCAGCGTCGATATGGTGATCCGCCACCTGGAGGGATTCCGGCGCCGGACCACCGGCGAGAGCGCGGACCGCGCCGAGCTCGAAGCGTTGCTGCACGAGCCCGCCCCGGTGCGCGGCCGGGCCCCGCTGGCGGTGCTGCGCCGCCTCGAGCGCGACGTGCTGAAGTACAGCCTCAGCACGAACCATCCGCGCTTCTACGCCTTCATCCCGTCGGGGGCTACCTTTCCGGGCATGCTCGGCGATTTTCTGGCCTCCGGCTTCAACGTCTATGCCGGAGCCTGGATCGAGGCAGCCGGACCGGCCCAGATAGAGCTCACGGTGATCGACTGGTTCCGCCGCTGGCTCGGGATGCCCGCCACCACGGGCGGAACCATGGTGAGCGGAGGCTCGGTGGCGAACCTCACGGCGCTGGTCGTGGCACGCGAGGCGATGCTCGAGCGCTCCGACAGGCACGGGCGCGCCCGCACCGTCCTGTATGCCTCCAGCCAGGCGCACTCCTCGATCGAGCGGGCGGCGCGCGTTCTGGACTTCCCCGCAAACCACGTGCGTCTGCTGCCCGCGGACGACCGGTTCCGGCTCTCCGTGTCGGCTCTCGATGCGAGCATTCGCCGGGATCGGAAACGGGGTTTGCACCCGCTGTGTGTCGTGGCCAACGGGGGAAGCACGAACACGGGCAGCATCGATCCGTTGCCCGAGCTGGCGAGGCTGTGCCGCCACCACAAGGTGTGGCTGCACGTGGACGGTGCGTATGGAGGCTTCGCTGTCCTCACCCGCCGGGGACGAAGTGCGCTGCGGGGCATCGGCCGGGCGGATTCCGTAACCCTCGATCCGCACAAGTGGCTGTGCGCTCCGTACGAGGCCGGCTGCCTGCTGGTGCGCAATCGGCGGCTGCTGCGGAGAGCCTTCGACGTGCGGCCGGAATACCTGCAGGACCTCCGGCTGCGGAAGGAGGATTTCAACTTCTCGGACTACGGTATCCAGCTCACGCGATCCTCGCGTGCTCTGAAAATCTGGCTCACCCTGCAGATTTACGGCACGCGCCGGATCGCGGCCTCCATGGATCGCGCCCTCGACCTGGCCGCGCGCACGGCCCGGCGGCTGACCACCTCCCCGGCGTTCGAGATCCTGGCGCCGCCCGCGCTCGGTGTCATCTGCTTTCGATACCTTCCGGAGGGTTTTCGTCGCAGATCGTCATCGCGCACCTCGTTACCCCCACGTTCCGCCGCCGAAGAGCGACGCCTGCGGCGCGTCAACGAGGAGATCGTCCGCCGCATCCAGGAGCGCCGCTGGTCGTTCCTCACCTCCACCGTGCTGAACGGTCGCTACTCGCTGCGCCTGTGCGTTCTCAGCCATCACACCCTGTGGTCGGACATCCTCGACACCCTCGGCGAGATCGAGACCGAGGGGGATGACGCAAGCGCCTGAGTCCCCGGTAGCTTCAGAGCTTGAAGAGCCGGCGCGCGTTGGCGGAGGTGGCTTCGAGGACAGCCTCTTCGCCAATGCCGCGCAAATCGGCAATGGCGCGCGCGGAGACGCGAACGTTGGCGGGTTCGTTGCGTGACCCCGGCTCGGGGCCCAGCACCGGCGAATCGGTCTCGAGGAGAAGACATTCGAGAGGCAGGCGGCGCACCAGCTTCTGCTTCTGGAGGGATCTCACGATCGATGGCGGGACGGAGAAGAAATACCCCGCCTCGACTCCGGGTCCGGCGGAAGCAGCCCGTCCGTCAAACGCATGCAGGAGCACCCGCCGCGCCCCTTCCTCGCGCAACACCTCAATGGCGCGGGCACCGGCCGATCGGGAGTGGACGTTGAGCGGCAGATCGAGACGGATCGCGGCCCGTACGAAGCGTCGAAAGATGCGCTCCTGAACCTCGAGATCCACCGTCTCCTTCACCTTCCAGCGATCCAGGCCGACCTCGCCCACCGCCGCCAGGCGATCCACGTTCTTGTCGATGAGCTCGAGGAGCGCCTCCGCCTCCGACTCCTCGAGGCGGGTCGGGTAAAGGCCGGCACAAGGTCGCAGGATCGGATAATCGGCCGCCAGGGCCAGGATGCGCTCGGCTTCCGCCAGGGTCTCCCCGACACAGATGACGGCCCCAACCCCCGCCTCCCGGGCCCGCTCGAGGACCTCGGCCCGGTCGGAATCGAACGCGGCATCGGCCAGGTGGGCGTGCGCATCCACGAGATTCATGCGGGAATCGTATCCGAAAGGGCTTGAGCCCAGGAAATAGGCCTCAAGCGCTGGAATTTTTCCTCCGGGACTCTAAATTGAGCGGGGCTGGTCCCTTGGGGGAACCTCCTTAGCCGTGTCCAAAGTAGACGAAGCCCCGCCACCCATAGCGCCAGTGTTCAGGTGTTGCTGGTCCCCCCGTTTCTCCCGGCTCCCGTCTCGGGCGTAGTGGATGTTCTCCGCTACGATGATGCCGGTAGGAGCTACCAGTCCCGGGACGGAC
>CBEVTG010000323.1:0-3269 GCA_965552745.1 uncultured bacterium | reverse complement strand
TCATGAAGGAGGGGCTGATGCACCGGGAGTTGGTCGATGATCGTGAACTGTACTATCGGAAGAGCACGGGATTCTCCTCGATGGTCAAGCACCCGACCATGCGGCCGGAGGAGATCGAGTCGGCGCAGGCCCGGTGCTTCTCCGAGGATTTCCGAACTCTAGGGCCTTCCATCTACCGCTCCATCGAGGCCTGGCTGCTCGGTTACCTCAAGCTGAAGGACTCTCCCAATCCCGTGTTGCGCAAGAAGGCTCAGTTCTTCGCGTCGGAGATCCGCAAGACCTATCCTGCCTTTCTCGCCGGCAGGCTGCTGGGGCCGTCATCCAAGGTCCGAAGATGGACGGCCGACCTCCAGGCGCGGATCCATCGTACGTTGGGTCCGCCTACGCCGACCGAACGTCTTCTGTCGCTCGGCGCCCTCGGCATGGCGGCCTGGACGGGCATCATGCTCAAACTCGGCCTGTTCCAGCACCCACGGTTGATCCGACACACCTTCCGCATGCCGGGTGAGGCGCGGCCGGCCCGTGTGTGGCACCGCCTGGGCGGAGAGGCGCCCACGGGTCACCAGGTGGAGGTGGAGCTCCGGCCCGAGTCCACGGTGTGGGTGCAGGTGAAGGGAAAGCTGGCCCTCGCCTCCGCGGAGAACCTCGCGGCGGACCTGCGCGAAGCATTGAAACGAACGGAGGATCGATTGATCCTGGATCTCCGCCGCCTGCTCCATGCCGAGCCGAGAGCGGCCGAGCGCTTCGCCGAGGCGCTCAGAGCCTACCGCGACCGCATCCGGGTCGTCGTGCCGGAGACCGGCGAGATGGCCACACTGACAGCTCTGTTCGCGCTCTACAACTAGAGCGTACCCCGGGCTTCAATAACATGCTGGCCTGGCGGCGCATTAGCAGAGAAACCTTTTTTGCCCCAAAAATTGGATAGGCTCTTTGCTCGCTGCCCCTTCCCGCGGTCTTGAATTTCCTCGAGGTTAGCCCCCATCCGGGTTCAACTCTCGCCCCCGGCACCAGTCCCGCGAATTTTCCGAAAAACAGCAAAGGATCCGAAGTCCCCACGCTCTCTAACATTCTGTAACTGGAGGCGCGGGGTCCTCGCAGAGCGCGATGAATGAAGATCGATTGCTAGCGAAACGGATGCTTGCCGGCGAGGAGCTGGCCTTCGACGAATTCTTCGAGGATTATTTCCCGAGGCTCTACCGCTTTGTTCTGCCGCGCCTGCGACACAACCATGATCTGGCCGAGGATATCGTGCAAGAAACGCTCTGCATCGCCGTCACCAAGATGAAAACCTACCGGGCCGAAGCGGCGCTCTTCACCTGGCTATGCACAATCTGCCGACGACAGATCAGTGCCTATTTCAAGAAGCACTCGAGGGAGGACACGTTCGCACTCCCCGAGGACGTACCGGAGACACGGGCTTCCCTCGAGTCTCTGTCCAGGATCCTGAGCGAGGAGCCGGAATCACAGATCCTCCGGGATGAGGTTTCGCGCCTCGTCCAGGTGACGCTTGATTTCCTGCCACGCTGGTATGCGAGCGCTCTTGAAATGAAGTATCTCAAGGATTTGCCGGTGAAAGAGATCGCGTTACGGCTGAACCTCGGGCCGAAGGCGGCGGAGTCATTGCTGACGAGGGCCCGGCAGGCTTTCCGGGAGGGGTTTACCTCGCTGACCGGAAAAGACATGGGCTATGGCCGTTCAGGAAGATGAGCAGAGAGGACGACTCGAGACATGGATAACCTCAACAATCCCCAGACGCCTGAGCAAGAGAGAAACGGCGCCGAGGAGCAGGCGATTGCAAGGCTGCTTCGCCTCGCCCGACCCCGCCCGGCCGGGCCGGCGGAGCGCCGCGAGCGCGTGCGCTCGGTCGTCCATGCTAAGTGGGAGCAGACCTTCCGCTGGCGCAGGCGTCGTAATGTGGCGATCTGGGTGGCCGGATCGCTCGCAGCCGCAGCGGCCATCCTGATCAGCATCGGTCTGGGCCTTCGTCATGGACTGCCACACTTCTCAGGGAGCGGTCCGATGTTAGCCAACGCGGAGATCGTGAGGGGAACCGTGCACAGTGAGCGCCTGGGAATTATCGGACCCGGCACCTCGATCGAGGTGGGTGATGAGCTCTGGACGTCTGCTGATGGGCGCGTCGCCATCCGCCTCGAGGACGGTACATCCCTGCGGGTCGACACCGGAAGCCGTCTGGAACTGGTGGATGAATCTGTCGTAAGCCTGCACCAGGGTGCCGTGTACGTGGATTCGGACTCAACCGAAGAATCGAATGCGTCCGTAGAAATCCGCACTCCGCTGGGCACGGTGACGGACATCGGGACCCAGTTCGAGGTCCGCCTGAAGAGTGACTCGATGAGACTTCGCGTTCGAGAGGGGCTCGTGGACTTGAAGCACGGTGCGCGCAGCTACCGGGCCGAGACAGGCCAGCAACTGCTCGCCGATAGTAACGGAGAGGTGATCACGGGCGCCATGCCGGTGCACGGGGAGGCGTGGGCGTGGATCCAGGAGGTCGCACCCTCGTTCGAGCTCGAGGGCCGTTCCCTACAGGAATTCCTGGCCTGGGTCACCCGGGAGACAGGATGGCGGGTGCGCTTCGAGGAGCGATCGATTGCCGCCGGGGCACGGTCCTTGATCCTGCACGGCTCCATCGAAGGGTTGAGGCCGGACGAGGCGCCGGCAGCGGTTCTACCGACCTGCGGCCTGCGCCATCACGTCGAGAACGGCATTATCATGATCGGGCACCTGCCCGGGCGGGTGTGAGTCGCCGGTTGTGCCGATAGCACGAATGTGTTTCAGATTAGCTGCAGGGTTCGTCACTGACAATGAACATTTTTTCGGAGGAGGTTGCGTCATGACAAAGCATAACCGCCTGAGGAATTACACCCTGACGGGACTGGCTGTTGCTGGTGTCGTCATCGCCGTCGGCTGGAATGGCCTCATCGCCGACCCCGCACAATCCGAGAGTCAGCAGCGCCCCTTCACCGAGGATTTCATGCTGGAGACCTGCACGTTCTCGGACACGGGACGGAATCCGTTCTTCAGCCTGGTGCCGGACGATCAACTCGTGCTGGCCGGTGTCGAGGACAAGGAGGAGCTGGAGGTGGTGATCACCGTGCTCTCTGACACTCGGGACGTGACCGTTCCCGGCCTCGGCACGATCTCCACGCGTGTTGTTCAGGAGCGGGAGTCGGTCGATGGAGAGCTGGCTGAAATCTCCAGCAACTTCTTCGCCATCTGCGAGGAGACCAACAGCGTCTTTTACTTCGGTG
>CBEVTG010000322.1:0-3297 GCA_965552745.1 uncultured bacterium | reverse complement strand
GCCATGCTCCGGGAGTTCTTGCGGGACCAGGAGGTTCCTGCGTTCGCTCTCTTCAATGTGGGCACATCGCTGCATCTGGATGACATCGACGTTGCGGTGGTGGCCGCCGCAGACTCCGCTCCGCTCAATCACGCCCTGTCGCGGCTAACGGGGGAAATGATTCGGCGCGCCTCACGCCTGCACTTCTACCTTGCGGAGCAGCTGCAGACCGATAGCTACTACGCGCCGATGGACCGGTATCGCCGATGGATCAAGCAGGGGGTGCGCAACTACGTGGCGGTTTCGGAGCTATTGAGCGCGCGTTTCGTCACCGGCGACCCGCAGCTCTACGAGCGCTTCGGACGGGAGATCGGCGAACGTTTCTACTACACGCTGGGTAGCACCGCCGAGCACTACGCTTACATGCGGGGCATGCTCACGGAGGTCCGCAGTTTCTTCCGTCACGATCCCGAAGCATTCAGCATCAATTTCAAACGGGATGCCATTCGTGCCATCCGCGCACTGGTGAGCGCGGAGAGCACCCGCTACAGCATCCACGCGACCTCCGTGTGGAAGACGCTGAACATACTGCGCACGAAGGAAGAACGGCTGCGCGAAGTTTACCAGGGTCTTGAAGAAGTGCTGGTGTTGTTCGAGATCTTTCGCTACCTGTACCAGCTCTTCGTGGTTCAGGAGGAGCATCTGACGCTCTCGGATGATGAAGTTCTCGGCGTCCTCGACCCGATTGCCCGCGAACTGGGATATGAGGAGATCCGGCACATCCGACCCGGGAACCGCCTGCTCCTGGAGTACAGCGCAGCCCTCATCCGCAGCCGACGCCTCGTACAGACACTCCTGGATCAGGAGCGTATTTACGTCAGGGCACTGCACGTGTTCGGCAAGATTGCTCACAGCGGCCAGTTCGTGACATCCCTGGCTGAGATCCGCGGCAACATGGGACGCGAGTTCCTCGAGGTGGTCCGCTGGTTCCGCGGCACCACCTTCTGGCAGGACATCCTGCGCCTGCTGACGAACATCGACAGGGATTCCCTGAGGCGCTTCGCGGACGATCTGCTAGAACTGGGTGATGCACCTTCACTCGTGGAACGCTATGTGCGACTGGTCAGCCAGGACACCCGCTCCCTGCTTCGACTGCTTCTGGTCATTGGCGAGCACCGCGACTATGGTCGTGTCAGCCAGCTGTTCTGGATGTTCATGGAGTCGTGGCAGCAGCGTTTGAGTCGCAAGGTCGCGGAACGCGAGCGCCTGCTCTCCTTCTACCAACGCGACCCGAAGCCGTTCGTGCGGCTCCTGCAGAGCCTCGATCAGGGACACCAGCAGGCTCTCCTCGACACCCTGTCGAGGCCGGTGCTGGATCCGGAACTCGTCAAGGTGCGCAGCGGCCTGCTGCATGTCTTATCAACGTTTACCCGCTGCAGCCGGTTTTTCGAGCGCACCCTTCGCCACGTCGTCGAGCGGCACCCGGAGGTGCTCAAGCATCTGGACGACGGCCGCGCCCTCGGGCGCATGGCCCGCTGGATGCTCACGCGTTCGCTGAGGCTGAGGGATATCGACGCCGGGCTGGCCGAAGCGCGCTCTCATTACGAGCTCAGGTTCGTGCGCCTGGGAACCGAGATCATGAACGGCCGGCGAATCCCGATCCTGCTGCGTGATTTCCGCCGCATGTCGGAGCGCACCGTCGCAGCACTGGTCACACTATGCCATCGACGGCTCCGCAAGGAAACCTTTCCGGACGCTCCTTCCGAGGCTGAACCCCCGTACGCCATCCTGGCGACCGGCGGCAACGCCCGCGAGGAAGGCTATCTGGCCGACTACGACGTGATTTTCCTGGCCCCTGAGGGCGAGCACCTGAATTTCTGCCAGCGCGTGGCCGTGCACTTTAACGCGGAACTGACACGGCTGGGTATCCTGCCGCACCATCTCCTGGCCGATCACTTCGGACGCTATGCGCTCACCATCGGCGACCTCCGCGGCATGCTGGAGAAAGGACGCGGCCAGGACTTCACTGAGCGCTCGGAGATCCTGGGCGCGCGTTTCGTTTGCGGCAGTTCCAGGCTTTACGAAGAATTTGTGGAAGAGATCGTGAATGGAGAGGTGCTTCTCCACCGGAAATCGTATCTGCTCGCCATGCTTGCCGATGAGCGCGCCCGCCAGCAACCGACGCCCGCGGCCGGACGGCGAATGATCCGTCTGAAGTTCGACCGGGGCTCGCTCAAGGAGATCCACCTGACACTCGACTTGATGCGGGCCCATTTCGGCATCATTGAACCGGGAGCTCGGCGGCTGCTCGCCAAACTGGTGGAGCGGGACCCGGACCGCCGGGATGAGTATTACACCCTTCTGCGCACCCTGAACTTTCTGGTGCGAATGCGCGTTCTCTACCAGCTGACGGTCGGACACTACGGCACCATTGACCCGCAGCAGATGCGGCACGCCATCGACGCCCTGCGAATCAAGGTCCGGCCGGGGGAAGACCCGGCGGAGGCACTCCTGGGTCGGTACCGCCGCAGTACGGCCCGCTCGGCCCGCGCCTCGGCCCGCCTGAGCACCTGGCTGAGGGGGGAGCTGGAAGGCGGGGCTGACCCTCAAACCGTGGACAGAATGCCTCCATCTTCTATATTGTGAGCGAGGGGGGTTAGCCAATAGGAGCATGACTACCACCGTCCTCCTCCACTGCGACCACTGTGGGGCCAGTTTGAGACTCGCCTCGGGACGCCTGCGTCCCGGCGCAACGGCCAGCTGTCCCAAGTGCCAGCAACCCGTCCGTATGCCGGATACCGCCCCGGAACCCTCGGTGGAGGAGATCCAGTGCCAGATTTGCGGCGCGCTGCTGCGCATGCGCGCAGATCGCCGGCCCGCCACGGGCGGCACCGCCAAGTGCCCGCGTTGCCGCTCGACCATTACCATACCGCCCCCCGAGCCCCCTCTCGCCGCTACGGCCCCGGCCCCTGCAGGCGCCGTGACCACGCCGGGGGATGATGTGATGCCCGCCGGCCTCTCGCCTCAACCGGCCCCGGCGCCCGATTCCACGCCCGCACCGGCAGAGAGTGCAGGAGCCGATCTGTTTCCGGGCGAATTTCCCGGCACCGCGCCGGCATCGCCGGTTCCCCCTCAGGATTTTGCGGAAGACTCCGGCACGGATGGAATCTCCCCATCTCCTCCCATCGATCCTGTGCCGACGGCGAGCTCGCCTCCGGCGACTGCTGCGTTCCAGGACACCGCCCCACCGGCTTTAGCTCCCGACCCAGACCCAGAGCCGGCTCCTGTCGAGGAGCCGGAAATTCCGGTCGCACCCAT
>CBEVTG010000321.1:0-3319 GCA_965552745.1 uncultured bacterium | reverse complement strand
GGCTTTCGCGGACCAGGACGGACGATTCGTTGGACGTCACCGCGGCCCACGGCGATTTCGAGTTGGTGCCCATTGGCCAGTCCGAGTCCTTCGGCGGCCTCATCCATCCGGTCGGCGGGAGGCGTGGAGAGGCGACGGCGCCGGAGTTCTCGGGCGATGATTTCCCGACCGAGTTTGAGGCTCACGGACTCTTCTTCTTGTCGGATCCATTGTCGGATCTTGTGCCGGGCCCGCGCGGTGTGTACGTGGCTCAACCAATCCCGGCTCGGTCGAGCACTCGCGCCCGTGAGGATCTCCACTGTCTCCCCATTTCGAAGCGCCCGATGCAGGGGAGCGATTCGACCGTTGATCTTCGCGCCCTGGCAGTGGAGCCCAACCTCGGTGTGCACGTGAAACGCGAAGTCGATCGGGGTTGCGCCCTTGGGAAGTCGCTTGACATCGCCGTCCGGCGTGAACACGAAGATTTCGTCTTGGTACAGGTCGACCTTCAGAAACTCCAGGAACTCCTCGGGACCCTGTGCATCCTGCTGGAGCTCGAGCAACTGACGGAACCACCCGAGCGCGTGATCCAACTCATCCCGGTCGCTCGCCCCCTTGTACACCCAGTGTGCTGCGATGCCGTACTCCGCCGTCCGATGCATGTCCTCGGTCCGGATTTGGACCTCGAAGAGCTGGCCACCCGGCCCGAAGATCGTGGTGTGCAGGGATTGGTAGGCGTTCGACTTGGGGCTTGCGATGTAGTCCTTGATACGCTCCTGGATCGGCGTCCAGGTATGGTGGATGATGCCAAGCACGTGATAACAGTCGGGCACGGTCTTGACCAACACCCGCAAGGCGGTAAGGTCGTAGATGTCTTCGAGTGGCTTGTTTCGCTTGGTCATCTTCCGGTAGATCGACCACAGGTGTTTCGAGCGGCCGGTGATTTCGAACCCTTCAATGCCGGCCTTTCGGAGCTCGGCCTCGAGTGGTTCCTTGAGCCGCTGGATCGCTTCGTCCCGCTCCGCCTGGCTCGCGGCCAGCTGGTCGGTGAGTTTCTGAAAATCCTCCGATTCCAAAAACTTGAAGGCCAGATCCTCGAGTTCGGCATTGACACCGGCCATACCGAACCGGTGCGCCAAGGGCGCGTAGATCTCGCGCGTTTCAGTCGCGATGCGTTCCTGCTGCTCCGGGGACAAGAACTCCAGCGTGCGCATGTTGTGCAGGCGGTCCGCCAGCTTGATGATGATGACGCGCGCGTCCTTGGCGATGGAGAGCAGGAACTTCCGGTAGTTCTCGACCTGCTCTTCGGTCGACGAGCGGAACGTGAGATGGGAGATCTTGGTCAGGCCGTCGACGATCGCGGCGACCTCCGGGCCGAAATCCTCGGCGAGGTCTTCGAGCCGCACGTTGGAGTCTTCGACGACGTCGTGCAGGAGCGCCGCAGCGATCGAGGTCGAATCCAAAAGCTGGTCTGCCAAGATCATCGCCACCGCAATGCTGTGTGAGATGAAATCCTCACCCGACATACGCTTCTGGCCGCGGTGCGCGGATGCACTGAAGTCCCAGGCCCGCTGGATCAGGTCGAGATCCAGCCGGTCAGCGTGGCGTTTGAGTACGCTCTGGAATTCCGGAGTCAGGTCGGTGGCGGTTCCCGTCACAGTAATCCCATCGTGGCAAGACTCACGTAACGATCGCCGGCAATGATGATGTGATCGTAGACCGGCAGATCGAGGAGATGCCCGGCAGCCACGAGTTGCCGGGTGACCGACTGATCCTCGATTGAGGGGGTCGGGTCTCCACTCGGATGATTGTGCACCACGATGATTCCGGCCGCTGCCTCCACGATCGCGGCCCGAAATACCTCGCGCGGGTGCACCAGCGAACTGTTCAACAGGCCCCGAGTGATCAGGACGTCCCGGGTCACCTGGTTCTGGCTATCCAAGGCCAGAACGTGAAATTGCTCCACATCGAGGTCGCGCAGCCTCGGGGCCAACAGTCGAACGACATCCTCCGGAGCACGAACCCGGAGGACTGCTGGGCGGCTTTCTCGGGCGTAGCGGACCCCTAACTCCAGGGCGACACGTACTCGCGCCGCCTTGGTAGGGCCCACCCCGGGGATCCGCATCCATTCGATGCGAGGGCGCACCGCAAGGCGCCGGAGCGACCCTTCACCCAATCGCAGGAGATCCGCCGCTACGTCCAGGGCGTTGGATCCCCGAGCGCCCGTACCTACAAGGATGGCAAGAAGTTCGGTGGCCGTCAACGCAGCCGGGCCGTGCTCCCAGAGGCGTTCACGGGGGCGGTCGGCCGACAGGAGAGGGGCGAGGGGGGAAACCACGCCACAGAATGGGCCCTCGGCGATACCGCATACCATCGAAGCGGCGCCGGCCGGCCCAGGATTACGCGGCCATTACGCGGCTCCGTGGCACTTCTTGTACTTCTTTCCCGAGCCACAGGGGCACGGCTCGTTCCGGCCCACCCGTGGCACCGTCCCGGCCGCCATCGGCCCTGAGAGGATCCGCGGTGCCGGGCCCGGAGCGCCTCCCGCCCCCCCACCGCTGGCAGCCGCCGCCGGGGCAATCGGCTCCCTGCGGCGTGCCCCGGGAAACAGGTCATCGGCGCCCTCGCTGGGCGCTGGGGCCGGTGCCGGGGTCATCGCACTCACCGGGCGGGCGGCCGGGTGCGGAGCGGTGATCTGGATCTTCAGGAACCGCTCGGTGAAGGTCGAGTGGATGTCGCGCATGAGATCTTCGAACATCTCAAACGCTTCCCGCTTGTACTCGACGAGCGGATCACGCTGGCCGTACGCCCGATACTGGATGGCGTTGCGCAGCTGGTCGAGGTCGTAGAGATGATCCTTCCACTTCTCATCCAGGACGGACAGCATGACCTGCGAGAGGATCTGCACATCGGCATCCGAGGCACCAACGGTCTCCCCGAATTCGGTGAGGTAGGAAAGCTTGCGTTGGAACGCTTGTTCGCCTTCCTGCTGCACGGCGTCCACGATCTGCTCGATCTCCGGCGTGGCCTCGCCGTCGACGATGGCATCGACCGGCAGCAGATATTGCAGGGTAAGTGCATCCTGGAGGCCGCCCCGATCGTATTCCTCAGGCCGGGTCGCCTCGGCCAAGTAATTCAAGACGCTCTGCTCGAGCGCTGCCTGGAGCATCCGGCGGCCCTCCGCCTTGAGTTCCTCTCCCCGCTCCAAGGCGCCCAGCCGAAGCGCGTAAATCACCTCCCGCTGCTGGTTCATCACGTCGTCGTACTCGAGCAGACGCTTTCGGGTCTGGAAGTTCTGAAGCTCGACGCGTTTTTGGGCCTGCTCGATCGATCGAGTCAC
>CBEVTG010000320.1:0-3327 GCA_965552745.1 uncultured bacterium | reverse complement strand
AGTCGAGCAGCGAAATCCAGTACTGGGTGCGCCGCAGGGGGGCGTGTGCAATGTGCGGCTCCTCCGGGCGTTCCGGGCGGCGCACCCAGGGACGCCACCGGACCATGCGTGTCCCGCCACGGCGCAGGAACGCCCCCGTGGTGGAGAGGTATCGCCGCATGCGGTTGAACGAAAGAGTGGTGCCGAGACCCAGGAAGAAGAGATTGGGGCCCCAGGCCGCAAGGAAGGGGGAGGCCAGCACCTCCTTGCGCAGCAGATCCTCACCCGCCGTCATCAGAACCCAGTAGACGAGGATGACGGCCAGGCTCATGGCAAATGCGGAAGAGCGAGCCCCACGGCGGTTGAGAAGGCCGAGCGGCACTCCGAGCAGGGCGAGCACGATCGATGCGCAGGGCGTGGCAAACATCTTGTTGAGCTCCATGCGCGCCTCTCGGGAGAGCAGCTTGCGTGCCCGCGGGTTAGGGTGCTGCAGAAACTTCTGGATCGTCTGGCGCAGCTCCGGGAGCGTCTGCTCGCGCAGACCTTTGGCAGGGGGTTCGTTGAGGAGCCTCAGCCGCGCGGCCACCGCCTTGGGCGGCTCGAGACGTATGATCTGGCTGCCGAAACGGCTCAGCTGGTAGTTGTCAGGGTCGCGGGGGTTCACGGTGTGGGTTTCACCCCCCGTAAGCTCGACCTCGAGTGACAGCTGCTCGCCGCGCGCCACGTACTTCAGGGTTGCTTCTTGGGCCAGCGTAATCTCCTCCGGTTGATCCGGATTTTCAGGTGAGCGGTACAGGAAGAGACGCCGCAGCGGTCCACCCGGTGGGATGTCTTCGGCATACAGCAGGGATCCCGGCACCTTCTCGTAGAAGACACGCGGCTGTATCTCGTCGGCGGGGTTCGAGAGAGACAGGGTGCGGGCGGTCAGCCAGTGTTGTGCGTAGTTCGCGTGAGGCACCGCCCACCACAGCAATGCCGTGGTGATCAGCGTGCCGCAGATGCCCAGCCCCAGTCCGGCTTCGTACAGGGGAGCGTCGCTCGTTCCCAGTGCGCGCAGGGCCACCACTTCGCCGTCGCTTCCCATGCGACTGAGTCCCACTACGACGCCCAGAAAAACGGCCACCGGTACGGTCAGGACCAGGATGCGGGGTATGGCCAGTGCCGCGATCTGTAGCACGAGGCCCAGAGGCAGCGAACGCCGGATGGCCAGCTCTGCCACCCGGAAGATCAGGTTCATCATCAGGATGAAGGTGTAGACACCCAGGCCCAGGTAGGCGGGGTGCACAATCTGGCTCCAGACATAACGCGAGAGAATGCGAGGTTTCATGTTGAGTGCGGATGATAGCGGCAGTCTGCGGGGGCGTCAAACCCGTCCGCACGAGCCACCCTTGCCTGGAAGTGGCGACTTTCCAGCGTGTTGCATGAAATGCTTCTTCGTATATAATTCAGCTTGAATGCTGGTTTACCCGCCAGCCACCGGGGCTCCGGGGTCTCGGGCGGGCTCTGACAGGACCCACCGACCGTGAGACTCCCGATTCTCCAGCCTGACTGGATCCTCGCCAACAAGATAGGAAACGGCGTAAAGAGCAGCATTCCTCTCCAGAAAGTCTCCAAGCAGGACCCCAAGACCCGGATCAGCAACTTCAATGAGGTGAGCCTCGGGTTCACCGAAGAGCAGGCGGTTGTCGAGGCAGCGCGCTGCTTCAATTGCAATCACCATCCGTGCACGGTGGCCTGCCCGGTGCAGAATGATATCCCCACGGCGCTTTACCACATCGAGATCGGCGATTTCACGGGCGCGGCGGACGTGTTCCGCGGCCAGAGCACTTTTCCCGAGGTGTGCGGTCGGCTGTGTCCGCAGGAGAACCTCTGTGAAGGAGCCTGCATCGAGGGTAACATCGAAGGCAATGCTCCCGTGGCCATCGGCAGGCTCGAAGCATTCTGCACTGACTACCAGCGCAAGGCTCTGGGCGGGTTTCCGCGACCCGATCTGAAGCCCTCTACCGGCCGACGTGTGGCGGTTGTGGGAACCGGCCCCGCGGGTCTTGCCGCGGCCGAAGATCTCACCATAGCCGGCCACAGTGTGACAGCCTACGAGTGGTGGCCCGAAGCGGGGGGTCTCCTGCTTTACGGCATCCCGGGATTCAAGCTGGAAAAGGAGCTCGTGCGCCAGAAGATCGATTTTCTGAAGAGCCTGGGAGTGACGTTCATCACCGGCGTGAAGATCGGTCGCGACATCACGGTCGATCAGCTCTTCGAACAGGGGTTCGATGCGGTCTTTTTGGGGACCGGCGCGCCGATCGGAGGGGGCCTCGGTGTCGATGGGCAAACCCTCAAACGCGTTTACCAGGCCACCGATTTTCTGGTCCGGGGCAATCTGCCCCTCGATCAGTTGCCGAAAAGCCAGCAGAGTCTGCCGGAAGTGGGTCTGCGAACCCTGGTCGTCGGAGGGGGAGACACGGCCATGGACTGCGTGCGCACCGCCGTGCGCCTCATGAAAGGGCAGGGCGAGGTGGTGTGCATGTACCGCCGCTCCGATGCAGAGATGACGGGACGGCTGGAGGAGAAGATACACGCCAGGGATGAAGGCGTTCGGTTCCAATACCTGGAGGTGCCCATCAAGTTCATCAATGACCCGCCGGGGGAGACGAACGACCTCAAGCACCTGGTGGTCACCCCGGACGGAGAGGTAAAAGGGGCCGTGATTGTACGCATGAAGCTGGGTGAGCCGGACGCCTCGGGCCGCCGACGCCCCGAGCCGATCGAGGGCTCCGAGTATTTCCTGGAGGCGGACACCGTCGCGCTCGCCATCGGGTACTCACCCGATCCAGAGGTCCCAAAGAGTACCCCCGGCCTGGACGTCGACCGCAAGTTCCGCATCAAGGTGGAGACCGAGGAGACCGGCGTGACATCGCGTCAGGGAGTCTTCGCCGCCGGTGACAATGTCCGCGGCGCCGACCTGATCGTCACCGCCATCGCTGCCGCCCGCAAGGCCGCTACGGCCTGTGACCGCTATCTCAAGAACCTGACTGCCTCCGGGCGCCGGGCCGCACAACCCGCCACCAGCGCTGAAGTGCGCCAGCAGCCCGCCTAGTCATCCCCTCCGCTCGTGCGGTAGCGCTCGAACCATCCCGCAACGTTCAGCATTTTTGCCATGGGATGGCTGGGACGGGTGCGGACACCGTGCGGCTCGCCGGGCACTCGAACCTGCGCCGCATCGACCCTCATGAGCTTCAGCGCCGCGTAATACTGTTCCGATTCCGACATCGGCGTGCGGTAATCCTCCTCACCCGTGATCACCACGGTCGGGGTGCGCACCTTGTTCATCACCGACAGGAGCGACCGCGA
>CBEVTG010000319.1:0-3330 GCA_965552745.1 uncultured bacterium | reverse complement strand
TGACCGAGGAACCGGGTTTCGGCGATTTCAAGGGAAGGATCGACGCAAGATTTGGGGAGGAATTTTTTGTTCGCAGCAGGAGTGAACCTTTTTATATTATCGCCGGCATGATGTACCTCAGCCTTGGTTACGGTATGCCGGATCAGGCCTACTTCCCCGGGGGGCTAGAGGCGGACATAAGGCCTGACGACAAGGCCGTGTACATCGGCACGATTCGTTATCATCGAAACGAGTTTTTTGAGGTAACTGGCTCCGAGATTATCGACGACTACAAACGCGTCAACACCGAATTCAAGAAGACATTTGGCGAGGAGTATCCGCTCCGCAAGGCCTTGTTGATCCCTGTTCAGTGACGACTTCGTGGTGTAGAAGCCGCCATATGAGGAACTGATGTGGCGGTCCAGCGAATCCAATGATTTGAACTCCCACACCTAGGTCATTCCAGAGCAACCAGTTATCCTACCTCCGGACGGGGCACTCCCCCATTCCTTCTGGAGGTTCCTGTCTGAATCGAATCTTCGCTCCTGGCCCACCCTTACTTTCGCTGGTCTAGCACACCCCATAATGCTCGTCGTGGCGCGGGCGTTGGGTCCGGATCTGGGTTTTGGTAGGCTCAGGCTGATGCCTGGCGTTAGGCGTCTTGAGTGACGTGATAAATTACCCTAATCGGACGAAACGGAGAGGCGACATGTGGCACGACCGGAGGATATTGAATCTTCTCGACATAGAGCACCCGATCATCCAGGCACCCATGGCGGGTGCAAACAACCCGGAGTTGGTCGCAGCAGTCAGTGAGGCCGGGGGTCTAGGGAGCTTCGGTGCTGCCAGCACGTCGCCCGATCGACTACGCTCGACTGTGCAGGCGATCCGGCAGCGCACCGGTCGTGCATTCAACATCAATCTCTTCTCCGCCCACACCGAGGAGTTCGATCGCGACGCCCGTCCCGGTCCGCGATTCGCCGAACGGCTCAAGACGTACCACGCAGAGTTGGGACTCGGCCCCGTACCCGATCCGGGACCGCTGTTCGGGCCAGCAGAGGCGCAACTCGAGATACTGATTGAGGAAGGGGTTCCCATCGTCAGCTTCCACTTCGGTGCCGATGCGTTCGCGGTTGCCAAGACGCACGAGGCCGGGGCGAGGGTACTGTGCACGGCCACCACCGCGGCCGAGGCAAAGGCACTTGAGGAAGCCGGAGTCGACGCGGTCATTGCTCAGGGGGCGGAGGCGGGCGGGCATCGCGGCACGTTCACCGTCGATTATCGACAGGCGCTAATCGGTACTCTAGCACTGGTGCCCCAGGTCGTGGATGCGGTCTCGATTCCGGTGATCGCGGCAGGCGGCATCATGGACGCCCGCGGCTTGGTTGCGTGCCTCGCGCTCGGGGCCTCGGCTGTGCAGATGGGTACCGCCTTTCTCGGCTGCCCGGAAACGCCGATCAGGGATGCGTGGCGCGACTCGCTGCAAGCGGCCGAGGCCGAGGCGACTACAGTGACCGAGGCGCTGTCCGGCAAGCCGGCGCGTGGAATCCGTAACAGATATATCGACGAGGTTGAGGCGCTCGACGAGCCGCTGCTGCCGTACCCAGCTCAATACTCCGTTTCCAGGGACTTGCGCACGGCGGCGGCTAAGCGCGGTGATCCAAGCTTCATCGCGATGTGGGCGGGTCAGGGCGTTGGCCTCATCCGGAATCGGCCAGCGGCGGATTTTGTAAACGATCTGGTCGTAGAGTCGCAGCGACTGCTCGATCGACTCGCTCGGAGGTGAATTTTCGATCGGAGACGGGCTGCCCCTGTGCTTGTCCAGCGAATCGTGTGATTTGAACTCCCACACCTAGGTCATTCCACAGCAAGCAATTATCCTTCCTCGGGACGGGTCACTTCCACTTTTCGTTTGGAGACTCTCTATTTAGATCGGAGTTTCGAGTCTCTGCGACTCGAAACAGGGGGGATGTGGTGGCCCACTTAGATCTGGGTTTCGAGTCTATCCGGTGAGGTCCGGTTCTACCGGTCGCCCTCGAAGACCCAGTGTCGAACAATTACCCTACATTTACAAGCTGACACCCTGTCTGGAGTAAATCCTCACGGCGCGGCACTGTTTTTTTTGCTGGACTAGCACACCCAGGAGGGAATCGCTCCAGGATCTTCAGAACGGTGTCCTTCATTCTCTTCCAGCGCTTCTCGGTTCTGAGGACGCGCCCGGGCTAGTGACAGCGGCCGAGTTCGTCGACCAGCTCTGGGAACCAGTCGATCTTCTCCGGTGGAGCGACGCCCGGTACCTCGCAGCCGGTGGCGAGGATGTACCCGCTGTCCCCCGCGGCGCGGCTCAGGCAGGTCTCGATCGCCCGCTTCATCTCGGCCTTGCTGCCCGAATAGAAGAGGTTGGTGTCGAGGTTGCCGATGAGGACCGCCTTCCTCCTGGCCGCCGCGGCTGCGACAGACAGCTTCGTCGGCGCATCGATGCTGATGTTGGTCCATCCGGTGTCAACCATGTCCTCGAGGATCGGCTCTGACTTGCCGCAGATGTGAAGACCCAGGCCAACCTTCCGCTCCTTGAAGTGGGCGACGAGCTGCTTGTGATAGGGAAGAATGAACGTCCGGTAGATCTTGGGGGAGATCAGGCTGCACGATGCCGGGGCTTCGGAGTATCCGACCCCCACCTTCATCGAGACGAGCGCTTCCCCGAATCTCATGGACGCCTGGGTGCAGAATCTCATCAGCTCGTGGACGAACTCCGGATCCCGGAAGCAATCCCTGAGGAGCTTCTCCGCTTCCCTCAGGCCGATGGCGATCGTCCAGGGGCCGGCGATGACCGCCGAGACGATCGTATCGGTCACGATCTTCTTGGCCTCGGCCACGGCCTCAAGGTAGCCGGGCAGGCGGCCATCCCGGGTGGGATCCGGGATCTGGAGGTTGTTCAGGTTCCCCTTGTCTTCCAGGGCCAGCTTGGTCGAGATGCACAGGCTGTGCTCAGGAAACTTCATCTCGTTGCCGATGGCCTCGACGTCGGTGAGCAGATCCCGCATCATCAATAGGATGTCGGGCCTGTAGCGCTCGCAAGCAGCTACCTGCGCCTTCATGAATACCTTCGGGTCCAGCAGGAACTGCCGGATCGACGCGCCCACGAGCTGCGCGTTGCACTGCCCTGTGAACATGTACGCGGGGATGCGGTCGAGGTCGGGTTTCTCCTCCGTGAAGGTCTTCTTGAACGCCGCGGAGATCCTCTGTTTCCCGGTAGGTGCGCCCATCAGATCTCTCCTTCTTCCTTCCAGACCTTCATCTGCTCCTGGTCGGACGGGGGGAACGTCGGTTCGATGTTGAACAGGCTCGTGA
>CBEVTG010000318.1:0-3338 GCA_965552745.1 uncultured bacterium | reverse complement strand
CCGGAAGGTCTGCGCCCTTGAAGTGAGAAGGGTTGTTTCCCATGACCGCCTCCCACTGTTTCTGCGTCACCTCATACTTGCCGATCATGAATGGCGACAGCGTAACCTCGTGAACCGGCCCCTCATGTTCCTCCCGATACCCCTGTTCCCCCTCCGGGCTCCCCATGAGGAACATCCCCCCGGGCAGGCTGACGAAGACGATTCCTGAGTCCCGGTGGCGGTACTCCCGATACCCCTGTTCGTTCCGGCCCAGGCTCTCGAAGTCGACGATGAAGAGGATGTGTGCCCAGGAGGTCCAGAGGAAGAGTGGGATGAGGACCAGTAGCGCCACGCCCGATATGAGCGCCACTTCCCGGCCCGGGGACCTTCTCATGGATTGTAACCGTTCGGTCAACACCATCATGACTGGTGACAGCCGGCGCGACGCGTTGATGTAGATGCCACGGTGACGGCATCGTAGATGCCCCTAACATGGCATCCATCCTGCTGAAGGATGATGGGAAGTAAGCGCGGCCCGGATGACCGATTCCCGGACCTTTGGCGCGTGAAGAGGGATTTATTCAGGCGGGATTACTGGAAGATAAATCGCTTCCAATAAATCCACTTATGAAGAGTTGCGACTATCGGATGGTTTATCGGGAACCTGCTGAATCTTCAGCCAGGCGCTGCCCAATGGTCTGGAAAAAGACTGCTGACGTTGCTTGCACGCTCGGTCGAGACCCGCTCGAGGACGTCCCTCAGATAGACAAAAGGATCGACATTGTGACGCTTGCAGGTGGCAACAAGGCTGTAGATGATGGCTGCTCGCTCCCCGCCGGCATCGCTTCCTGCAAATAGGTAGTTCTTGCGACCGATGACAACCGGCCGAAGCTCACGCTCGGCGGCGTTGTTGTCGATGGCGAGCGACCCTGACTCCAAAAACCTGGTCAGGGCTTCCCAGTTCGAGCGCGTGTACGAGATCGCCTGGCCGATGGGGCTTTTCGGGAGGACCGCCAGGGACTCACGTTCGAGCCAGCGCCCGAATTGATCGATGACGGGCCGGGATAGCAGGCTGCGACGAGACAGTCTCTCTTCGGGCGACAGCTCAGTCGCCTCCCGTTCCACATCATAAAGCACCCGAAAGTAGGAGAGCGCAATCATTGCTCGCTGAGGATCAGTCCCCTTGGCATCGAAAAACTTCCTCCTCGCATGCGCATTACAACCAACCTCCACGATGCTTCCCGATTTGTAGAGCGCGTCATAACCCTTGTGAGCATCCGCCTGGAGGTAGCCCTCGTAACCCTCGAGAAAGACCTTCGGTGTCTCGCTCGTTTTCGTCGGCGCATATTCGTAGACCGTGTAGGGGTGATCCTCATCGCCGATGAAGGTCCAAAAACTCGCCTTGCGCGTGTTCTCCCGATTTCGGTCCAGGACCGGCATCGTTGTCTCGTCGGTGTGGATTTTTTCCGACAACAAGAGCTCGGACTTCATTCCCGTGTAGATCGGCCGGAGAAGATCGCTCGAGGATCCCACCCAGCCGCACATGGTCGAGCGAGGGATCTCCACCCCGCTCCGGCGGAAAATCCGCTCCAGCCGGTTCAGGGGCATGTGGTCACAATACTTGCTCGTGAGGACATGAGAAAGAAGGCCCGGCCCTGGAATGCCCTTCTCAATAGGCTTCGACTCGGGAAAGGGGGCCGTGACCACGTTCTCCTCGCATTTCTTGCAGACGTACACCCCACGCACGTGTCTCTTGACGTGAAAGGACGCTGGCCGGTACTCGAGCTGCTCGCTCACCTCATCCCGGATCCTCACAAGTCCCCGGCCACAGCCCTTACAGTTGCGGCTCTCCTCGGGCAAGGGATGCTCGATCCGCTCCCGCGGAAGGTGGCCAGGAAGCTTCTTCCGCCCGTGCCCCTTCTTCTTACTTTCGGAATCTTTCTTTTCCTCTTCGGGGGGTGGCAGTAGCGCTTCCGCCGCCGACGGATCAAGGATCTCGAGAAAGGAGAAGAGAAGCTGTGCTTTCGGGTCAAGTTTCTCGCTCCGCCGGCCAAACTGATGGCGCTGGAAGCAGGCAAGCTGATGGCGGAGCTTCTGGATGAGACCTTCCTTCTCCTTGAGGTCCGAGAAGAGTTCGGTTACGAGCTTTTGGAGAAGAGCGAGGTCACTTGGAAGGTTTTTTAAATTCAACGTCACGGCGAAACGCTATAGCATCCCTCGATGATGCCGTCCAGAAAAAAACTTTCAGTTTCGATGTTTTTCAAAACTTTATTCTTTTTCCACCGCATTCACTGATGCATGAGCAGGAACAAAACGTTTTCGACGCCTTGAACCAGCAAGATCAATCCCTTCCAAAAGAAGAAGTAACTCGCTGCTCTCGACCTCGACACGTGGTCCAGAGACTTCAGGAAAGTGAAACCGGCCCTTCTCTATCCGTTTGTAAAACAAACAATATCCCTGGCGATCCCAGTAAAGCACCTTGACTCTGTCACTACGGCGATTGCGGAAAACAAAAAGATGACCAGACATCGGCTCAGCTTTGAGAAACTCACGCACCAGGAAGGATAATCCGTCAAAACCACGGCGCATGTCGGCCGGCTCAGCGGCCAAGTAGATACGCACGCTCGGGGGAAGCATCAACATGGAAGATCCTCGAGCGCCTGGACGAGCTTCTTGAGCACCTCTGGATGGAAATCCTCGCCGATTCGGATTTTCCGGTTTCCCCGCAGCGAGATCTCATATTGACAGGATGGGATCGGGAATGCGAGGGCTTCTGATTTTCGCGGCGGCAGGATCTCTACACGTGCAAATGCTGACCTGGCAGATGCAGATTTGCTCCGGTTTTGGGCACTCCGGCGGACCTCGCGCTTCCACCAGTAGTACTTGTGGCTGGAAAGTCTTCGCTTCCTGCAGAACGCTTGGGCGCTTAACTCACTCCTCGCTTGATCCTGAAAAATCTTCCGCCAGTACTCGATCCTCTGACGGCGGGCCTCCGCCCTCGTCAGACCTTTACGGATCACCGGTTCCTTCGCCATGGGATCACCTCCTTGGCGAAGCATTATCCAGCTGGCGGCTGAACTGTGAAGATGGGGTTCACAGGACGCTTACGATGCCATCGCCTGCTGCTAAGTTGATTGTAGAAAATCCACCCGATAGAATGACGTGTTTGCAGTGGGCAGCCTGACCACGGTGTTTTCGGGCAACGCTGCAGGACACTTTTTGAGGAATTGGACAAATGGCAGAAGGCACCATCAAGCGACTTACGAACAAAGGCTTCGGATTTATCGACACCGGGAGCGACAAGGACCTGTTTTTTCACTCGTCAAGCCTCGAAGAGGAGAGCTACGAAGAACTCCAAG
>CBEVTG010000317.1:0-3343 GCA_965552745.1 uncultured bacterium | reverse complement strand
GCACTTCGCCCACAACATCAATTCCTTGCTGGACGATATCCGCATCGAGGATTTGTCCGTGCCGTTCGCGGTTCTCGCCGTCGACATCGACAGCGCCGAGGAGGTCATTTTCACATCCGGGTCGCTGCGGCGGACTGTGGCAGCGTCCTGCGCCATTCCAGGGTTGCTGCCGCCGATCGACATCGCCGGCCGGCGATTGATCGACGGCGGATGGGTGCACAAGATCCCGATCCTTCCGGCGTACCAGCTCGGGGCCGACATCACCATTGGAGTCGACATCTCGAAGGAGATCGACGACACGCGCACCCTGCGCAAGGGTTTCGATATCATGGTTCGCGCCAACGCCATCAAGGGCGAGGCCTTGAAGCGCATCCAGTGTTCCTTCGCGGACGTGTTGATCGAACCCAGTGTTGGCCACATCCACTGGGCCGACTTCTCCGCGCTCGATGAAGCAATCGCGGCGGGCGAGCGCGCTGCCACGGCGGCTCTTCCGGAAATCCACAAACTCCTGATGCGGCGCCATCTACCTCCCCGCATGCGCTTCTTCCGTGGCCGCCGTCTGGCCCGCATGTTCCTCGATCGACTGCAAGCCGGAACGATCCACCTCGACCTGTCGGAGGAAACGGCCGCCACACCCGTGCCCGAGCAGGAAGAGGCGGACATTCCGCGCTCCTGAAGGCGGTCCATGGGTCGCAAACCACGCATTGCTCTCCTAGTCGTGGCGGCTACGATTGCGCTGCTGCTTCTTGTCTTTCTGGCCCTTCCGTTTCTCATATCGAGCGATCGCTTCCTGCCGCTGCTGGAGGAGCAGGCGTCGGGAGCCATCGGACTCCCGGTAAAAATCGATCACCTGCGGCTCAGGCCGGGGCTCGGCGTGAGTCTGCACGGAGGCGGTGTCCGCGTGGGCGACCGGGAGAATGCTCCGGACCTGGCCGTCGAGGAGTTCAGCGTCAGCCTGCGCCTGTGGCCGTTGTTGCGCGGAGAGGTGCGTCTTGGCCGCGTGGATGTGAGTGGAGTGCTCCTGCGCCTGCAGCGCCAAACACAGAGCGGCGGATGGGGGATTGCCGGTGCGAGCGGGACTTCGCCCTCAGGCCAGGCAGCACCGCGGGTGAAGCAGACGCGGGCCGAGTCCGATCAGATGGCCGGTGCCGATCTTCCTGTCGATCGAATCGAGTTGCGCGACGTGCGCGCGATTTTCATCGATCCTGAGGGGCCGGCCGGGTTACGCGAGGGAGTGACTCTGGGGCCCGCGCGGGTGACGTTGGAACGCCAGGAACCGGGTGCGGCGTGGCGCTTCGAGCTTGGCGTAGCGCTCGGTGGGACGCAAGACGAAAAGGTGAAACTCAGCGGCGAGATTCCACTCTCCAGTGGGGCCCGCACTCAGGTACGGGCAGAGCTTCTGGATGTCGACGTAGAGATCTTGCGCCCTCTCCTTGTGGTGGCCGGAACGCAGGTTCCCGAGGCCGTGCACTCTGGCGTGGCGCGCGGCATCATCGACTTTCACTATTCCGGCGTGCAGGACAGGAACGGTGTGGTGCCGGGGCTGCTCGACGGTATCGTTGCAAACGGCAGTCTGGATCTGTCGGATCTGAAGGTGAGGCTGGGAGAAGGGCCGCGCTCCCGGATGCCGGATGAAACTTTCCACATCGCCCTGGATCTCTCGCTCGAGGGCGGGGTGTTACGGTTGGAGAAGCTCTCCACGAGCCTGTACGGTGGTGAGCTCAACGGCACCGGTGTGCTCAATCCCGGCACTGACCCCCTGCACTTCAGCCTTCAGGCGCACGCCAGCCGGATCGATCTGGCGGGAGCCCTGCCGGCCCTGAGCGCCGATCTCGAGGGCCTCCTGACGGGGCGCTTCTCGGGTGAAATGGAGCTCCAGGGTCAGGGACTCACGCAGGAAGACCTGTCACGCAACCTGCGCGGTAGCCTGAGCCTGGACCTGCGCGATGGCGAGCTGATGAGCGTGAGTGTCCTGCGCCAGGTTGCCGAGCTCCTGGAGGTTGCGGGGGGAGGGGGAATTGGCAAGGAGACCACTCCATACGACTCGATCCGGGGCGATTTCGACATCCGCAGCGGAAAGGCGTACACCCGGAACCTCGCCGTGCGATCACCGGATCTGGATGTGGATGGCGAGGGCTCTTTCGGGCTGGATGCCACCCTCGACTTCGACGTGGCGGGTCGCTTCTCCCCCGAGGTGAGCCGTGATCTGGTGGCCGAGACCGGTTCCCTGCGCTATCTGGTCGGTGAGGACGAGCGTCTGGAGATTCGCTTCCGTCTGCACGGGCCGCTCGCAGATCCCAGCGTCCAGATTGATCAGGCCCAACTTCGAAAAGGGCTCAAGCGGGCAGCCGAGGAAAAAGGTAAGGAAAAACTCCTGGAGAAGCTGGACGATCTGTTCCGCTGAACGGCGGCTCAGCGAACGTTGATGGTAATCATGTTCGACTGGACGATGCGCCCGTCGTTTGAGTGCACCACCAGACGGCAGACATAGGAGCCGGGGCGAGAGAACTCGTAGTCCTTGGCGAACGAGCGGTTGACGGACAGTTTCCTGGGATCGTGAACGCAGCGCGGATCGTGCTTCGAAATCGAGTTCAGCGTGCTGGTGCCTTCCACCCTTCCGGTAATCCAAGTCTCTCCCGCGTGGCAGTAACGCGCGTCGTCACCCTCGACCCCATCGAGCTGCGCGTAGACCCGTACACGGGCCGGAGCGAGCGCGACGTACCGATCGGCGAAGATCTTCAGGTGCGGAACGAACTCCTTCTGGTGATCGGGAGACTGGGAGGCCGCCTTGGGAAGGCTGGACGCGGCGCCGGCCAGCAGGAGGGCGGCGAGAGCCAACATTTTAAGATATCTATTTGTCTGTGAATGCATATGTATTTAATATATTATAGTTATTGATAGACTATAATATGTATAGTCAATATTGAAATGTCAACTATTCAAATGGAATAGATTGTAAGCGGGTGCTTTTCAGGTGGGGCTGTCCGTTCGATTGTCGCGAAGCATCCAGGCTCTATAATTCAAGAAGACGCAAATGTGTGAACAACCGTGCAGGATCTTTTCGGCTCGATCACTCCGGGCCGGGTTCAAGCGTGGATTCCCCGTCGTTCTGGCGATCGGCTGGCTCGCGGGGCTGGCCCCGGCGTGGGCTGATCTCCTCCAGCTCAGCCTTTTTGAAAGGCCGGCCAAGAGCACACTCGTGGTGCGGGGAAAGGTGATCCGCGGTGATCTTCGTCTTGCGGAGATCAAGGTCGAGGAGGTCCTGAAAGGGTTCTACGATGAGCCGCGACTATCGGTCGTTTTCAGGCTCGACAACTTCACGCGGAGGATCTGGGAAGAGAAG
>CBEVTG010000316.1:0-3355 GCA_965552745.1 uncultured bacterium | reverse complement strand
CCGCCGTCGATGCCCGCATCCCACATCGGCACGGCGCCGAAGTTGAAGTGGCCGGTCATCACCACCGATGGGATCATGGCGTTCATCTGCTGGGCGTACTCCCGGCGCGAATGGATGGCGATGACCCGGTGGTCTCTGGCCAGCTGGATGAGGGTGCCCTTGCTGTCCGTGTCGAACAGGAGGCGAGCGTCGCCGTTCGGCAGCCGGTAGTGGCCGTACACCCGGTTGACCTGACCCCTCAGGTTGCCGGCCATCTCGGTGACCTCGGCATCGGTGGCTCCGATGATTTTGGCCGAGGCATAAATGATGTTCGATTCGGCGCGCAGGCGCTGTCGGCTCGGTGCCGCGCCCAGGTCATGGGCGATTTTCAGATCCGCCGGCACCAGCATCATGGTCTCGCCGCGCGGTGTGCGCGAGAAGGCAAGGATCTCGTCGCGCCTGCCGTGGACCAGCAGCGCAGTGTTGGCATAGCCACCGACGATCCTCAGGCCGTGTTCCCGCACCTCCGCTCGAAGCGAGTGCATCTCGCCGCGGTCATTCGCGCGCACCACGTAGAGACCCACCTCCGGCAGGCCGCTTCGGGGGGCGCCGCGCACAAAGAGGGGGCGCTTGCCGTTGTCGCTGTTGTGGTGAAGAAGGAAATTTTCCACATCCCGGCTGCCGCGCGTGAGACGGAAAGCGCCGGCGGGGGTATGGATGACGTCCGGCTGCCCGTAATCTGACAGGCTGACGGTGGCATTCCATCGACCCATCCGCAGCTGCTCCGGAGGCGCGTACAGGGGCGCCTTCAGATAGGTTACCGGGGAGGAGCGAAGCCTCTGGAATCCTTCCCTGCGGAGCGGACCCTCCCCCTTCTTGGTGGCACCGGTCCAGCTGCTACCGGCAGCGATCACGATCAGGGTTGCCAGGGCCAACAGGGCAAATCGATTGCTGCGAAGAGAGTTCATCAGTCCTCCCAAATGGACAAGCGCCGCCGTTGACCGCCCACAACGGACGATCCAGGCAGCGAAACCGGCCACGATGATGCTGCTCACCAAAAATTCAGACCTGTCTGTAAGCTTACCGGGACCCGCTCCCGAGGCAGGACCCTGGGATTTCATGAGTGAAGCTTGGCCCTCCCAAGACTTCTAGGTTTCTGTACGGTGAGTCAGGGGGATTGTCAAGGGTCATTAGTGGGTCTTATCAAATAGGCCGGGGTCATAAATAGAAAATGCCCGAGAAGCATGTGGATCGTGACCCCCGCACCTCAGGCCGCCAGAGCGTACTCCACCCTCCCCCAATCCTGCCTCCACCCCAACACCTCCTCGGGCCGATAGGCCCGTGATACCACCCCCAGCGCTGGCGCGGCTGCAGCCAGGATGAGGCATAATAATGTCGATGTCTGAAACGGGTATGGAATTGTCGGTGCTGCCGCCCGACCTGGATCAAAAATACACCGCCCTGCGCGAGCGCCTGAGCGGCATGGGATCGGTCCTGGTGGCCTATTCGGGAGGGGCCGACAGCGCGCTCCTGGCACGCGTGGCCCACGACGTCCTGGGTGATCGTGCCGCCGCCGTCACGGCTGTTTCGGCCTCGCTCGCCGGTAGCGAGAGGAAGGCCGCGGCCGATCTCGCCCGCAGCATCGGCATCCGGCACCACGAAGTCACCAGCCATGAGATCGAGGACGCGGACTACGTGCGCAACGCCCCCGATCGATGCTTCCACTGCAAGAAAGAACTGTTCTCGATCATGGCCCGCAAATGCCGCGAGATGGGGATGCGCTGGAGCGCCTACGGAGCCGTCACGGACGATCTGGGGGATGTGCGCCCCGGAATGCAGGCAGCCGAGAGCGCGGGTGTTGTCGCCCCGTTCCTCGATGCGGGCATTGGCAAGGAGGATGTCCGGACCTTGAGCCGGCACCTGAGCCTGCCAACTTGGAACAAGCCCGCTTCTCCCTGTCTGGCCTCTCGCGTGCCTCACGGCACGCCCGTCCGGGTCGAGCTTCTGCGACGGGTCGAGAAGCTCGAGGCCTACCTGCACCAGCGCGGGTTTGCGGTCTGCAGGGTGCGTGTCGAGGGAGAGGGGGCGCGCATCGAGGTGGAGCCCCGGCGCGTCGCGGAGCTGGAGGCTCAATTGTCGCGGGAAGAGCTGACCCGTGCAGCCCGCCGGGCCGGTTTTCTCTCCGTATCGGTGGATCCCAGAGGTTATCGCAAACCCGGGACGGCTCCGACCCTGCCAATCTGGCGCAGTTGAGTCCGTTGCGGGCGAGTCTGCCGTGCGGCGGCGAGGAAGCCCGCCACGGCCACGAACATCGCTGCGCCGGGAAAGACAGCCGGCCACCAGGCCAGATCGATCGTGGTGCGCGCGTCGAGGAGCAGGTTCCCCCAGGTGGGGTAGGGTGGTTCGACGCCGAAGCCGATCAGCCCAAGGCTGGCCTCGAGCACGAGCGTTTCCGCCCCGGTGATGGCGCACGCCGTTGCGAGCATGGGAAGGGCGATCGGCAGCAGGTGCCTCAGCAGCAGCCGTGGCGCGCTGGCGCCGGCGGCCTGAGCGCTCTGGCGATGAAGAGTGCTCCGCCAGCGGAGAGCCTCGGCCCGTGCCACACGCGCCGAATCGGTCCAGCGTGTGGCCGCGACGATCAATATGATTGGCACGGTGCCGCGCCCCAGGCCGGAAGCGGCTGCCACGAGCGCCAGCACCAGGGTCGGCAGGGAATCGGCCGCCTCGATCAGGCGGCCCGCCCAGAGGTCGATCCACCCCCCTTCATGCCCTGCCCAGAGCCCGATCATGGATCCCAGCAGCAGCGCCAGAAGTGCCGAGACGGTGGCGATCCCGAGGGAAGACTGCCCTCCATGCAGCAGGCGGGAGAACAGGTCGCGTCCCAGGTGATCGGTTCCCATCCAGTGCTGTAGGCCGGGCGGGGAGAGTGCTGAGGGCAGGTCGAGCGCGGTGGGTGAAACGAGTAGATTTGCCCAGGGCGCTTCAGGCCCCGTGATCAGGGGTGCTGCGAAACACGCAAGCGCCAGAACAAACAGGGCGGATACCTCGGGGAACCGGCGTCCGATTGCACCCAGAGCCTTCATGCCCGGGCTCCTTCTGAGTGGTGCAGGCGCAGCCGGGGATCCACCCATCCCAGAATGAGATCAGCAAGCAGGATCGATCCGAGCGTGAAAAGAATGGCGATCCAGGTCAGGGCTATGAGGACCGGATAATCCCGTTGCAGGACCGATTCGACCAGCAGCCGGCCGGCACCGGGCCAGGCGAAGACGCTTTCGATGACGACATTGCCGGCTACAAGGGCGCGGGCCAGCGGGGCGCTCGTAGTGATCAGCGAGCGGGAAGCGGTTCCCAGGGCGTGGCGCAAATAGAGCAGGCG
>CBEVTG010000315.1:0-3373 GCA_965552745.1 uncultured bacterium | reverse complement strand
TTCCTCCGTGAAGGATATTCTGGGCGCCGAGTGCTCGCGCCCGGCTCTTGTGTTTCATACCCTCTCCCGCATACACTTCTGCGGTTCGAGGAGCGTCCCCGGGGGGCCCCGGACTACGGGCAGGGGGCCTTCATCGTCCCCCAGGAACCACAGACAGTCAATGGGTGAAAAATCGCATGCCGACAGTTCTGATCATTGATGACGCAATCAGCAGCCGCAAGGAGATCAAGCGAATCCTGGAAGAGGCCGGTGTCTTTACTCGATTCTTCGAGGCGGAGAACGGTGGTGCGGGCCTGCAGGTCCTCTCGGAGGTCGGGGAGGGCATCGACGTGGTGATCTGCGATCGCATCATGCCCCGAATGGACGGGCACAAGTTCCTGGAAACGGTGCGGCGCGACGCCTCGATAAGCCACGTCCCGGTGGTGATGCTGAGCGAGGAGACCAAGCTCAAGGACATCGTTAAGGCTTTCGAGCTCGGAGCATACGATTTCGTCAGCAAGCCGATCCTGCCCCCGATCCTCTGCGCCCGGCTCAAGGCAATCCTCCACACCAAACAGCTCCAGGATCAGCTGAAGCTCCAGAAGCAGATGATGGAGAAGATTGCGACCACCGATCCGCTTGCCCAGATCCCCAACGTGCGTTTCTTCCAGCGGCGCCTCGAAGATGAGGTGAACCGCACGTTCCGGTACAAGAGCCCCGTGAACCTGGTAATGATCGACATCGATCACTTCAAGCAGATCAACGACACCTACGGCCACCCCAGGGGCGACACCGTCATCAAGGAGCTGGCAGCAAACCTGCAGGGCGCCATGCGCAACGTCGACCTGGTAGCCCGCTATGGCGGGGAGGAATTCGTGGTTCTTCTGCCACAGACGGACCGCGAGGGCGCGGCTCTGGTTGCCGAGCGGGTGCGGGAACGGGCCGAAGAGCATCATTTTTCAGGTCTGCCCGAAGACGTGCGCGTCACCATCAGCGTGGGCGTAGCTCACTATGACGGCCAGAGCGAGATGAAGAGCCAGGATCTGGTGGACGCGGCGGATCAGGCTCTCTACGAAGCCAAAAAGAAGGGCCGTAACCGGGTCGTGCTGGCCTGGGAAAACAAACCCTGAATCAGTTCACAGCAGCACCGAATGAACGTCTCTCCGTCGGGAGCCTGTGTGCGGAAGCCGGCTCTGAAGTTGACGCTCGGGCGAGTGACCGGTACCATTATTCAAGTGAATCCGCGTATCCAAACTCCTGACCACCCCCGATGTTCCGCAAGGGGCATGCTGGTGGCCTGCCTGTGCACCACCCTGGGCATAGTGTCGCCCGGCCTGGCCACCGAGGCGGAAGAGCCGCCGGAAGAGTCACCCCAGACAGACCCTCAGAGCCAGCCATCAGCCAAGCCTGGCTCAGCCGCTCCGACCCCTCAGACCAAGTTCTCAAGCAAGCGGGAAATGATGCGCCAGTGGCTCATCGATCGGGGGAAGGATCCGGACGAGGTCATGCGTCCGAAGACCCGATACGAGAAGGGTTCGTTTATGGTTACCGGGTCCATGGAGATCAACAAGAAGGTGTATGACGGAACGCCCCACATGGCCCGCTGGATCGAGGAGCTCAAGCCGATGTGGCTCGAGAGGCTACCGTTGGCCGCCAAGATAGGCAACCCAGGTCGGGTCACCTACCGGATCGTCACCACGCGCAAGGACGGTGTTTACAAGATGGAGATGATCGAGAAGTCCGGTCTCGATTCATACGACGAATCGGTCAAGGAGATCCTCGAGGAGGCAAGACCCATCTTCCAGGTCCCCGACGATTATCCGTCCGACTGGGCCGCCTTTTACCTGAAGTTTCACTTCAATATATTCAGCGAACTCTGAACGAATAAAAGGCTTTCTCAGCGTTCCAGCTGACCGTGCTCATTTCGGTTTGCGATGATCGTGCGGTAGCGCGGCAAAATCCGGCGCTCGTAGACCGCCAGCAGATTGTCCAGCAGTTCCTCAGGGTCGCTCTCATAGACCAGCTTGGCCCCCGTATCCTTCTGGATAAACGACACGATTTCCTCGATCCGGTCAGAGATCCCGCCAGTCCCCGTTAGCACCCCGATCACCTTCGCCTCATCGTAGGCGATGGCGAACTCGCCCAGGGTGCCTGAGCGTCCACCCGCGAGGATCACCAGATCGCAAGAGCGGATATTCTCGATCTCACGCCCCATGAGCCCGCTGCCGGTATAGATGATGGCGTCATACCCCCGATAGGGGGAGTGGTACTTCAGGGCGTGCTCCTCGAAATTGAGGGCGGGCGAGATGCCCACGGTCACGCCGCCCTTCGACTTTGCCCCCAGGACCGCTTCGTGGGGCAGGCCCGGACAGGCACCCGTGATCAGCACGCACCCCCGGCGGGCAATCCCCTGGCCCAGGCGGTGGACCGTCTGCAGCGCGTCCTTGGCGAGGTCTCCACCCGCCGAACCCATGACCCCGATGGCGATTTTCAGATCCAGCTTGTTGTTGTTGGCCTCAGACATGGTCCAGCCAATATAAGACAGGGCCCCGCACGCCGCAAGGCACATCGCCGGCTCATGGCCGAGGGGGGGTCAAGGGCAGGGGTATGCGTAGATTGTGCCGTTGTGCGGCGCCAAGCGCCTCCGGATAGCCGGCGTCGGCATGGCGCAGAATCCCGCTTCCGGGGTCGGTCGTCAAACAGCGCTCAAGACGCCGAGCTCCGGCGGGAGTGCCGTCTGCCACCACCACCATCCCCGCATGGATCGAGTATCCAATCCCCACGCCGCCCCCATGATGCACAGAGACCCAGCTGGCCCCCGAGCAGGTGTTCAGGAGGGCGTTCAGGATCGGCCAGTCGGCCACAGCGTCCGACCCGTCACGCATGGCCTCGGTCTCCCGGTAGGGGGAGGCCACCGATCCGCTGTCGAGATGGTCGCGACCGATGGCGATCGGAGCCTGGACTTCACCCTTCGCGACCAGATCGTTCAGCACCTGGCCAAAGCGGGCCCGTTCACCCATTCCCAGCCAGCAGATGCGAGCGGGCAGTCCCTGGAACTGCACCTTTTTACCGGCAAGATGGATCCAGCGAACGAGGGATTCATTTTCGGGAAAGGTCTCGAGCACCGCGCGGTCGGTCCGGGCAATGTCGGCCTCATCTCCAGACAGCGCGACCCAACGAAAGGGCCCGTTTCCCTGGCAGAACAGCGGACGGATGTAGGCCGGTACGAATCCCTGGAAATCAAAAGCATTTTCCACGCCTCCTCGCTTCGCCTGGGCCCGAATGTTGTTGCCGTAGTCAAAGACGATAGCCCCCTGGGCTTGCAGATCGAGCATGGCGCGAACATGGTCAACGATCGACGCAAGCGCACGCCGCTCATAAGCCTCCGGATCCC
>CBEVTG010000314.1:0-3377 GCA_965552745.1 uncultured bacterium | reverse complement strand
TTGTCGTCGACCATGTCGACTTTGTTCATGAACACCACGACGTACGGCACCCCCACCTGGCGCGCCAGAAGGATGTGCTCACGCGTCTGCGGCATCGGACCGTCCGCCGCCGAAACCACCAGGATGGCGCCGTCCATCTGCGCCGCGCCGGTGATCATGTTCTTCACGTAGTCGGCGTGGCCGGGGCAGTCGACGTGCGCATAGTGCCGCTTCTCGGTCTCGTACTCCACGTGCGCCGTGGCAATGGTGATGCCGCGCTCGCGCTCCTCGGGAGCGTTGTCAATCGAATCGAAAGATCGCACCTGAATCTTGGAGTTTGTCTGGCCCAGGACGGCGGTGATGGCCGAGGTCAGCGTCGTCTTCCCGTGGTCGACGTGGCCGATCGTGCCCACGTTCAGGTGGGGTTTAGTGCGCTCGTATTTTTCTTTCGACATCGACTTCTCCATTCCGCAGCGGAGGGCGCCGGGCGCCCGCGCAATGCGGCTCAGTTGCGGGACGTGCCCTGTATGCTGGCGATGACTTCCTCGCTGATGCTCTTGGGTGTTTCCTCATAGCTCGAAAAGTGCATGGTGAACGTGGCCCGGCCCTGGGTCAGCGATCGCAGGTCGGTGGCGTACCCGAACATCTCGCTCAGCGGCACAACCGCCCTGATGATCTGCGTGCCGGCCCGGGATTCCATGTTTTCTACCCGACCCCGACGCGCGCTGAGATCGCCAATGACGTCTCCCATATATTCCTGGGGCGTGACTGCTTCCACCGCCATGACCGGCTCGAGTAGAACCGGCCTGGCCCTGCGTACCGCTTCCTTGAATCCCATGGAGGCTGCGATTTTGAAGGCCATCTCCGACGAATCCACCTCGTGGTAGGAGCCGTCGTACAGCGTCACCCGGATATCCTTCATGCCGAATCCGGCGAGAACCCCGTTATCCATGGCCTCGCGTATGCCCCTCTCGACCGGCTTTATGAATTCCTTGGGGATCGCGCCACCGGTGATCTTGTTGATGAACTCGAACCCATCCTGCCCTTCTCCCTGGGGCAGCGGTTCAATCTGCAACTTGACGTGACCAAACTGCCCGTGGCCGCCAGTCTGGCGCACGTAGCGTCCCTCAGCGTCGGCTGCGGACCTGATGGTTTCCTTGTAGGCCACCTGCGGCTTGCCAACGTTTGCATGCAGCTTGAACTCGCGGGTGAGGCGATCGACCAGGATCTCCAGGTGCAATTCGCCCATACCCGAGATGAGTGTTTGCCCGGTGTCCACGTTCGTGTGCACCCTGAAGGTCGGATCTTCCTGAACCAGCTTGCCGAGCGCCATCCCCAGTTTCTCCTGATCAACCTTCGTCTTGGGCTCTATGGCCACGGAGATGACCGGCTCGGGAAAATCTATCGCTTCCAGGACGATGGGCTGATCGGGAGCACAGACAGTATCTCCCGTCGAAACATTGCGCAGGCCTACGGCAGCACAGATATCACCGCTGTAGATCGCCTTGATCTCCTCGCGCTTGTTGGCGTGCATCTTCAGAAGCCGGCCAATGCGCTCCTTGGTTCCCTTGTTACTGTTGAGAACCGTACCACCGCTGTTGAGCTCTCCCGAGTAAACGCGGATGAAGGTGAGCTGGCCGACAAAAGGGTCGGTCATGATCTTGAAAGCCAGCGCCGAGAACGATTCATCATCGGCGGTGCGGCGGCTCAGCTCTCCTTTGGTCTCGGAGTCAAAACCGGTAATGGAAGGAATGTCCAGAGGGGAAGGGAGGATGTCCAGGACGGCGTCGAGCAATGGCTGCACGCCCTTGTTCTTGAACGCCGAGCCACAGAGCACCGGCGTGAACCTGAGGCCTAGGGTGCCGCGTCTCAGAGCGCCGATCACCTCTTCCGGCTTGATCTCCTCCCCACCGAGGTACTTGGTGAGCAAGTCGTCATCGGTCTCGCATACGGCCTCGAGGAGCTTCTCCCGGGCGGCGTTAACCTCACCGGTCATTTCTGCGGGGATGTCGACGATGTGATATTCCGCGCCGAGGGTCTCGGTGGAGTACTCGATGGCCTTCAGGTGCACCAGGTCGATCACACCGCGGAGATTCTCCTCCTTGCCCCAGGGCAACTGGATCGGCACGGGGCGGGCGCCGAGCTTGGTTCGCATCTGGTCCACGCACCTCAAGAAATCCGCTCCCTGGCGGTCCATCTTGTTCACGAAGGTGATGCGCGGAACCTTGTACTTGTCAGCCTGCCGCCAGACGGTCTCGGACTGGGGCTCGACCCCTCCGACGGCGCAGAAGACGCCGACGGCACCGTCCAGGACGCGCAGGGAACGCTCCACCTCAGCCGTGAAGTCCACATGGCCGGGAGTGTCGATGATGTTGACGCGGTGGTCGCGCCAGAAGCAGGTGGTGGCGGCGCTGGTAATAGTGATGCCCCGCTCCTGTTCCTGCTCCATCCAGTCCATGGTGGCGGTGCCGTCATGGACCTCACCGATCTTGTGGGTGATTCCGGTGTAGTAGAGGATGCGCTCGGTCGTGGTTGTCTTACCGGCATCAATATGCGCCATGATGCCGATGTTCCGAGTGCGCTCCAGTGGTACTGTTCTAGGCATGTTCGTTGAGGGATCCGGGCTCACCAGCGGTAGTGCGCGAAGGCCTTGTTGGCCTCAGCCATGCGGTGCGTATCCTCCCGTTTCTTGATTGCGGCGCCACGTCCATTGGCGGCGTCGAGCAGTTCCTCGGCGAACCTCTCCCGCATCGTACGGCCACCCCTGGCGCGTGAGAATCCCAGCAGCCAGCGCAGGGCCAGAGACGTGCGTCGGTTCGGACTGACTTCGATCGGCACCTGATAGGTCGAGCCGCCGACCCTTCGTGACTTGACCTCCAGAAAAGGCTTGACGTTGTCGACCGCCTTCTTGAACACCTTGACCGGCTCCTCGCCCGTCTTCTCCTGAATGATGTTCATGGCCCCATAAAAAATGCCTTGCGCCACCGTCTTCTTTCCCTCGCTCATGATCGAATTTATACACTTCTGCACCAGCGCGGACTGGTAGACGGGGTCCGGCGTGATTTCACGCTTGGGAATCATTCCTTTACGAGGCATCGAGCCAGTTCCTCACTCTGCGGGCTCTGCGTTGTCCCGCAATACAGAATTCAACATCGGCCGGTCGGCCTTTCGGCGGTAAGGTTCGGACCGCTCAGTTCTTGGGTCGTTTGGCGCCGTACTTGGAGCGTCCCTGACGGCGTCCCTCCACCCCCACGGAATCAAGCGTCCCGCGAATGATGTGATAGCGAACACCAGGCAGATCCTTCACGCGTCCCCCGCGGATGAGCACAATCGAGTGCTCCTGCAGATTGTGCCCCACTCCCGGGATGTAGGTGGTTACCTCAATCCCGTTGGTGAGA
>CBEVTG010000313.1:0-3385 GCA_965552745.1 uncultured bacterium | reverse complement strand
GTTTCCTCGACGAACTGGCGCACCGTCCGGGGGTCGTTGTCGCCGATGTTATAGCGTGACCCGGGTCGCGCCTTCTCCACCGCCAGCCGGAACGCCTCGCCGACATCGTCGCGCTCGACGTACCCCAGATAAACCGATCCATCATCCACCAGGTGGCGCGTCTCTCCCGACGCGATCTCACGCACCACTCCTGTAAACCAGCCGCCAGGCCCGTAAACCCAGCCGGGATACATCAACACGAGGGGCAGCCCGTCCTCTGAAGCGCGTTTCTTGAAATGCTCCTGCGCGGGTACGCTCATGCGGCCGTAGCCGATCGGCCGGTGGGGCGTCTCCTCCGTGACGCGCTCAGCACCATGGTCTCCGTAGCTGAGCTCGCCGTCACCGTGAACGAGGAGCCCGCAGTTCGACTCCAGGGCCCAGTCTGCGAGAGCCCGGGACCATTCGAGCAGTCTGCGGCCGATCGAGCGGGCCTGCTCGATCGTCTCGCGCCCTTCGAACCAGGGGGAAGCGAGGTTCACGATCGCCTCGGCCGGTCCGGCCTGCCGGAAGGCGCGGCCCGGATCATCGAGATCGCCGAGAATCGGTATGACGCCCACTTCCTCGATGATACGGGCCTTCTCCCGGTTTCTGGCGAGACCGCGGACTTCATGGCCGGCCGAAACGAGCTTCTGGCAGGCGGCCAGCCCGATGAAGCCCGTGGCGCCTGTGATAAAAACCTTCATTCGAGCCTCCCTGAAAAAAATGGTGTGGGTGGTTGTTCCGGAGCCTGCGACTCTCTATGATAGGGCGCATGGTCATCGACTCAGGATATACCCACCCGGCAAGCCAGGGGTCGTCCGGCCCACGTCACGACGGTCCAAGACCGCAGTCCCGCACGTCGCCTCCGGAGTCAACTGGCGCCGAGGCCAGCTACCTCGCTAAACAGGCCGAGGCGCGCTCACCCATGGTGTTCTGTCTCGTGGGCGGTGAACGGGTGGAAGGTGTGATCGAGTACTACGACCGCGACATCATCAAGATCGCACGCGCTGGCTCGACCGGCCTGATCGTGCGAAAGGAGGTTATCGCCTACATGCACAAGAACAAGTCGGCGCGAAGGAAGCGCCCGCGTAACTGAGCCACCTGCGCCCGCGATCACCCACGCCTCAGAACTTCTCCGGCCGTCATACCGTCAACGGCACCGTCGCCCGCCGCGATGTGTCCATTGATGAGCACCATTTCAATTCCGACCGGCGCCAGCCGTGGTTCCTCAAACGTCGCCCGATCCTCGATCTTCTGAGGATCGAAGAGCACCAGATCCGCCCGCGCACCCACTTTCAGTAGACCCCGATCCTCGAGACCCAGGAGCGAGGCCGGATAAGAGGTCATTTTGCGAATAGCCTCCTCCAGCCTGAGACAGCCGCGATCACGCACGTACCGGCCCAGGACGCGCGGGAACGCGCCGTAGGCGGCGGGGTGGGGCTTGCCCCGGCCGTAATCGTTGGCATCGGTGCACAGTGCCCCTGCCGGATGGGTAAGGATCTTCTCGAGACCCGCTTCATGGGATCCATCTCCCGTGACATCATGGATGATCTGAGACACGCGCCCTTCCTCCGCAATGAGTAGATCGCAGAGGGCCTCGAACGGAGGGAGGTTCGATCTCACTCCCAGTTCCTCGAGCGTCAGGCCCTCGACTTCACGCCTTCCGGCGGAGCCGACGCTACCCACCGTGATTCGATTCCATCCGACCGCCAGCGACAGGTTGTGCGGCCAGCCCCCGGGGCGCCAGGGCGGCCACTCCGGAGACTGGCCTTCCACGGCGCGGCGTATGCGGCGGCGTCCCGAGGGATCACGCAGTCGGTCGAGCAGGGCCTCGACGCCGCCCTCGAGGGATGAAGGTGGAAAAAGAGCCAGCATCGTGGTGGCCGCAGCCGGGTAGGGGAACATGTCGTGGGTCAGATCCAGTCCTTCGTCGCGCGCACGATCTTCTCTGGCCAGGACTTCCTCGACTTTCGGCCAGTGGATGCGGCCGACAGCCTCGTTATGGGAGTGGTGCACGCGTGCACCGCTGCGGCGGCCCACCTCGATCAGCTCCTCGACCGAGGGCAGCAGGAGCTCGCTCGAACCGCGAATATGGCTCGTGTAAAGAGCGCCAAAGCGGGCGGCAACCCGGGCCATCTCCACGCACTCTTCTGTGTCGGAGTACATGCCGGGAGGGTAGATGAGTCCCGTTGAAACACCGAAAGCGCCTTCCTCGAGAGCCCGCAGGAGCGCATCACGCATGGCCTGAAGCGCGCCCGGTGTACAGGAGGAAGCCTCCAAACCGATCGCGTTCACCCGGAGGGGGCCATGCGGGGCGAGTGTGCCGATGTTGAGGGGAACTCCCTGCTTCTCGAGGTGAGCAAGATAGTCGCCCACGCCCTTCCACGGCCAGGGGATCGGCTCCGGGGTCAGCCACGCATTGATGCCGCGCAGGATCGGTTCGCCCGCTTCGGAGAGGGGGGCGACTCCCATGCCGCAATTACCGATGATTTCCGTGGTGATCCCCTGGGCAATGCGTCCGGCGAGCAGGTCCGAGCGCCGGGGCTCCGGAAGCGGAAAGATCAAGTCGGCGTGGGAGTGCATATCAATGAAGCCGGGCGCGAGCACCTTGCCCGAGCCGTCCACGACGCGGCAATCAGGCGCAACGGCGCGCGTGCTCGGTGCTGCGTCCACCGCCGGCCGCAGGTGGGAGATGCGGCCGTTCTCCACGGCGAGCTCTCCGCTGTAAAGAGCGGATCCGCTCCCGTCGGCAATCGTCACATTGATAAAGAGAAGATTCCAGGCCATGGAACACCGGTAAGTTTACCCTAGCTCCAGTCCGGCTGGAATGGTCCTAAGTAGTTGAATATTAAAGAGTTATATAATATGGCTTCTCTGCCGCCAGGCCGCGATGTCGTCCAGTTGGATTCCCGGGGCGGGCTCCGGTAGAATTCCGCCACCCGATGGAATACGAGGTCTCTCCCTGAGTGTTCCCTAGGGAGGATTGCACAAAATCTTTCTGGAGGTGTCACGCATGAAGCGAATGGTTCGAATCACAGTACTGATGCTCGTGGCCGGACTCGCCGCAGGAGCGCTCGGCTTCGCGGGCGGTGGAAAGGAAGGCACGCTGGAGGGTGAGATCGTCGACACCCGATGCTACCTGAACATGGAGAAGCACGGATCCGAGCACAAGAAGTGCGCCGTGGCGTGCGCCAAGGACGGCATTCCCAGCGGTATCCTCGCGGGAAATGGTAAAGTGTACACCTTGCTCGTGGCCAGCTCCGGGATGGCGGATTACCAGGCTCAGGAGATGCGCGTGACTGGCACCATCTTTGAGAAGTCGAGCAGCATCAGCCCCAAGAAGCTGGAGGTCAAGAAGAGCGGCAAG
>CBEVTG010000312.1:0-3390 GCA_965552745.1 uncultured bacterium | reverse complement strand
AAGTGCATCAGAAATTTCCTTGCTATTGACAAATGATGCTTGGCCGCTGTGGGCGCAGCTTACCATACGCCCGGGGAGCAGAGAAGGCCGCCGGGAGATTGAGCGACTGTGAAAACGAAGCGGATGTCAGAGTATACTCCGCTCAAAATCTGGAATTGGAGCCTTGAACCATGAAATGCGCAACTGCATGTATTTCAGCGCTGCTCTGCTGGTTTTACGTGGTGGTTCTCTCTTTCGCAATCGCTTGCGGCCGGGGCTCTGCTCCATCCGTTCCGGATTCGATGGCGGCAGACATGATTCTGATCAACGGGAAGATCATCACCATGGATCCTGACCAGCCGAGAGCCGGTGGGTTCGCCGTAAAAGACGGACGCATTATCGCCGTTGGCGATGGCGATTGGATCGCCGCGCTCGCGGGATCGCAGACGATTCGCGTGGATCTGCAGGGAAATACGGTAACCCCCGGACTGATTGACTCCCACAACCACTTTGCCATCGGAGCGACCGACGGAGTGTACAGCCTCAACCTCAGGTACCCTGAGATCAGATCGATCGCGGACGTGGTGGAGGCCGTTCGGGTCGCTGCGCGCGATCGGGCACCGGGGGAGTGGATCCAGGGAGGGGGTTGGGACGAGGGGAAGCTCTCCGAGAAGCGACTGATCCTCGCCGGGGATCTGGATCCAGTGTCGCCGGAGCACCCGGTCTGGTTGCTCAATACGACAGCCCACTTCGGCACGGCCAACACGGAAGCTCTGCGCCGCGCCGGCATCACGGCCGCAACGAAAGACCCCGCGGGCGGGCGCATCGAGCGTGACGCTGCCGGAAACCCCACGGGAGTGCTCAAGGACGAAGCCATGGATCTCATGTGGGCTGTCACACCAGAGTTCACGCCTGAGCAGCTGGAGGCCGGGATCGAAAAAGTGGTGCGAGAGCTCAATGCCGAAGGGATCACCGCCGTCAAGGATCCGGAGATCGATCGCTCGATCTGGGATGCCTACCAACAGGTCCACGCCCGGGGCGGACTGAGCGTGCGTGTCTTCACGCTCTGGCGGGCGCCGGATACGGTTGAGGGCGCTCGCGAGCTTCTGGCACGGATCGGGCCGTTCAGCCGGCCGACCATAACGACGGGAGACGATCGGCTGATATCGGGTGGCGTCAAGATCTACGTGGACGGCAGCGGCGGAGCCCGCACCGCCTGGGTTTACGACACCTGGAACAAGAATTTCCGGGAACTGGATGAGGGGAATCATGGATTCCCGGTGGTGGATCCGGAAATTCTGGCTGAACAGGTCAGACTGTTTCACTCAGCGGGTATTCATCTGGGCCTGCACGCCATCGGTGATCGGGCGATCGACTGGACCGTCGACACCTACCAGGCGGTGCTCACTGAGACGCCAACCCGTGGACTGCGCCACAGCATCATCCACTGCAACATACCGACGGCACACGCGCTCGATCGGATGGCCGCTCTACAGGCGACCTACGATGCTGGTTATCCGGAGATCCAGCCGCCGTTCATGTGGTGGATCGGTGATACATACGCGGGCAATTTCGGGCCTGAACGTAGCCGCCGTGTCCATCCGCTCAAGACGTACCTGGAACGTGGAATTCGCTGGGGAGGAGGTTCAGACTATGACGTCACACCATTTCCCCCGCGTTACGGGTTGTGGGCCGCCATGGAGCGATCGGCGCTGCTCGGCACGTACGGGTCCCAGCCGTTCGGAAAGGAGGAAGCCATCGGTATCCATGATGCGCTTCAGGCCTACACGGTGTGGAACGCCCGGCAGTTGTTCCTGGAGAATAAGATCGGCAGCATCGAGACAAGAAAGTATGCTGATATCGCAGTCTGGGATGTCGACTTCGACTCAGCTTCCGGCGAGACCCTCAAAGACATGCACGCGCTCCTCACCCTGGTAAACGGAGAGATTGTTCACCGGCTACCCGGAGACGCAATCCTTATCGACGCACCTTGAGTGACTCCCGGAACCGTCTGCTCAGGGGGCAGAGATCGGCGGCTCTGATTACCTTACACCGCACTCCAAGCAAGGAGGATTTCCGATATGGTCAAGATAATGGTGGGATTCATTCTGGCGTTGGCGATAGGGGCGGGCTGCCGGTGGCTCAGCATTCCGGTACCCGCCCCGCCAACGTTCATCGGCGCCCTGCTCATCGTGGCGATCACCGCCGGCTATTCGGCGGCGGATCGTCTCATGGGCGGCGCGGTAAAGGGAGGTGGAAAATCCGAAGTGAGCGAACTGACAGGGGAGCATGAACCGGCGGCAGGGTCCCGGCAGTCCCTTGACAGATAGTGCGGCTCGGAGCAAAATATTACATATGGTCACCAACTGAACATTTGTAAAGTACCCGGATCCGGGATAGGTCGCCAACGCAGGATGTGCCGGATCCCACTCCGGCGCAGCCCCGATGCCCCCCGACAGAAGCGACTGGAAGCTCGAGACCCGGCGCATCGCCGGCAACATCCGCAGGCGTGTGCTCGATCACGCCATCCGGAACAACGGCGGGTATCTCAGCCAGGCCTGTTCATCGGCGGAAATGTTCGCCCTGCTGTACAACAAGGTTCTTCGTCTGGGACCGAGCGAGGCCCCACCAGTACCGCAGAAATTCTGCGGAGTCCCCAGCTCCGATAATCCTGAATTCTTCAACGGCGGTGCCTACAACGGACCCAGAGCGCCCCACCTCGACCGGCTGATCTTCTCCCCGGCCCATTACGCACTGGTGCTCTACGCCACACTTATCGAAGTGGGGCGCCTCGATGGAGACGGTCTCGAGCATTTCAATCGTGACGGCAGCACGGTCGAGATGATTGGCGCCGAGCACTCTCCAGGCGTGGAAACCACGACGGGTTCGCTCTCGCAGGCGCTCAGCCAGGCCGGAGGGATCGCCCTGGCGCGCCGCCTCAAGGCGGAGACGGGGCGCGTGTGGGTGATCATGTCGGACGGCGAGTTCCAGGAAGGACAGACCTGGGAGGCTGTGGCGGCGATGGCCCACTACAGGTTGTCCAACGTCGGAGTATTCGTTGACGTGAACGGCCAGCAGTGTGACGGAGCCATGTCCTCGGTCATGAACATAGAGCCACTGGCCGCCAAGCTCGAGGCATTCGGAGCGCGAGCTTTTGACGTCGATGGACACGATCTCGATGCGCTCTTCGCTCCCACCCAGCTACCCGTGGAGGATCGGCCGCTGTTCGTTCTGGCTCGCACGGATCCGACACGGGGAGTGCCGCTCCTGGCGGAAAGAGCTCCACAACTTCACTATCTGCGTTTTACCTCCGAGGAGGAAAAGATGAGGTACCGGGATTTCCACGACAGACTGGAAAAGGAGAGCTGAATCGTGGAAACCGTTCTGAGACCCTACGTCGAGACCTTCATC
>CBEVTG010000311.1:0-3393 GCA_965552745.1 uncultured bacterium | reverse complement strand
AATCCGCGCGGAGCTCGAGCGCATCGAACGCACCACCCATCTGCCCCGGAGGCTCGAGGAGATCTACCAGGCACTTGGGCACGACCCGCTCCTGATACGCGAGTGCTTCGTCCGTCCCATCTTGATTCACCGCCTGGCCCGCGAGCATTTCACCTCCGATGCGCGCATTCATGCGGAGGCGCGACAGGAGGTCGAGCGCATCCGCCAGCAGATCAACCATGGAGTCCTGGATCTCGCGTCGGATCATCCGCGTCGCTCTACGGTCGAGTTAATCCACATGGAGGAACTGGCGGCACGCAGAGGACTGCCGCTGCGCGACAAGGTCGACAGCCTGGAGGTGACACCACGGCAGTACGCCCGCTGGAGGAACCGCCTGCCGGACAAGATCGGTGAGATCAGCCCACTCTTGGACGAACAGAATGCTTTCGTATTGCGAGGAGTTCTCTCCGAGGATCCCGGGCGCTTTACCGCCGTTACGTATCGAATCCCGAAGAAGCGATGGGATGAATGGTGGCCGGGGGCGGCGGAACAGCTGAACGCTCCGTCCGGAGATTTCCTGGACGCGCCTCTTGAAGGTTCCGCAGCCGGCGCTCCGATCGGAAATTCGAGCGCACCCATCGACGCGGGACAATCCCCCCAATCGATCGATCCGATCCTGGAGCCGGATATGGCGGCGACCGCAGCGGCTGCGGGAGTCTGTGTCGAGGAAGCCTGGGTACCGGTCACCCAAACCGGGACCCCGGCCGCGCGTGACAACCACACAGCCGTGTGGACGGGAAGCGAGATGATCGTCTGGGGAGGCTTCAACGGCGTCCATCTCGACACGGGCGGACGCTATGATCCTCTGACCGACAGCTGGACACCGACATCAACCGCGAACGCTCCGGCCGGCCGGCGTTTCCACACGGCCATTTGGACCGGTACCGAGATGATCGTGTGGGGCGGTTTCGGAGGCTCCGATCTCAACACCGGCGGACGGTACAACCCTCTGACCGACACCTGGATGGCAACTTCGACGGTCAACGCTCCTTCCGCCCGGGACAGCCACAGCGCGGTGTGGGCCGGAACCAGCATGATTGTCTGGGGAGGCCTGAGACCGATCCTGGTCGTCGAGAATACCGGCGGCATCTATAACCCCGGCCACGACACCTGGACAGAGGTGCCCACCACGGGAGCCCCGTCGGCGCGCGCCTTCCATACCGCGATCTGGGATGGCAACAAGATGATCATCTGGGGAGGAAACGACGGGGCATTCCTCAACACCGGCAGCGCTTACGCTCTGACCACGAACAGCTGGTCGCCCGTTCCGGCCGCTCCCGTCGACATACGGGACGGCCACACGGCCATTTGGAGCGGTACCGAGATGATCGTCTGGGGGGGATACAACGGTGTCTACCTGGACAGCGGCGGGCGCTACGATCCGGCGTCCGGCCTGTGGCAGATCACCTCCGTGACCGGTGCACCGGCGCCCCGCGCCACGCACACGGCGGTCTGGAGCGGTGGCCAGATGATCGTCTGGGGCGGAAGCAGCGGTGTCCTGCTCGACACGGGAGGCCGCTACGACCCCGTGGCTGATGGCTGGGCTCCCACACCCCTGCTCGATGCACCCTCGGCACGCTGGGAATTTCCCGCCGTGTGGAGCAACAGCGGCATGATCGTGTGGGGCGGCGACGAGGGCGGGTGGACGGATACGGGCTCCCGCTACGAGCTCCGGATCGTCCCGGACGGCGATCTGGACGGCTTCTGTACCACCGACTGCAATGACGCCGACGACCAGATCTGGGCCGCACCCACAGAAACCCAGGATCTCACTTTCTCTATGGACGCAATGACGCTCAACTGGACCGCCCCGGCGGAACCCGGATCTTTTGCCGTCGCTTACGACACTCTGCGTTCACAGGCTGCGGGAGACTTTGGAGCCGCAGCCATCTGTGTCGAGTCAAACGATCCCTCCGACACCTCCTCGACAGACGCCACCGCTCCCGCGGGCGGTGTCGTGTTTTACTACCTCACCCGGGCGGAGAATACCTGCCCCGAAGGGCAGGGATCTCTCGGCACCCGCTCCGACGGAACTCTCCGGACCGGCCGCACCTGCCCGGCACCCCTTCCCTGAGAAACCTCAATCGGCTTGCGGCAACCTCCAGGGATCCGTATAGTTGCCGGCATCAACACCCCAGATCCTCGAGAAATGAAGATGAAGGCCCGTCTGCACCGCGTGGTGACGCTCATCGTCAGCGCCGTTCTTCTGGGATATCCGGTTACCTCGACCGGACAGGAGCCGCGCAGCGAGAGCGATTTCGGCGCCATGGGGCTTGCGAAAATCCTGTGCTCGGCCGTGTTCGTCTCAGGACGTGATCTCGACGAGGCGCTGCTCCACAGCGCCGATTTCATCTCCGAAGCGGACCGGACTCTCCTGATTGCCCGGAAATCAGATAGCTCCGGGGCAAGCATCCGGCTCGATCAAAAAAAGAGGGCTGTCCAGGTCACGTTGCACGGTTATGCCGGGAGGGCCAGGTATTTCGGAGACCAGGGCTGCGTGATCCTTCCACCAGGCTTCGATGATGTGGTCTTCGATCCCGTGCCCGTCCAGTCATCGTTGCCGGATCCGATGACCCAGCCCTGGCCCATGGGTGACGTACTGCCGGACGAGCCACTTCCTGCGGGTCTCGATCCGGCGAAGGTCGAGGATGCGGTCGACGCCGCGTTTACTGACGGAAGCCTCACGGCGGCGTTCGTCGCCGTCTATAGGGGACGGATCATCGGTGAGCGGTATGGCCAGGGTGCCGGCAAGGATACACAGCTCGAGAGCTGGTCGATGGGCAAGAGTCTCACCGCCACGCTGATCGGTGTGCTGGCCCAGCAGGGCCATCTGAATCTCAACGATACAGCGCCCGTCGATCGATGGCACCGCGATCCGCAAGATCCACGATCCAGGATCAAGATCTCGGATCTGATGCACATGAGCAGCGGCCTGCGTTTTACGCACGCCAGCCAGCCGGCTCATGAGTGGGGAAGGGCGATAGCCGATCATCTTTACATCTACGCCGGAGGCATCGACGCGTTTCACTTCTCGATCACGCGCCCCGCCGAGCATCCGCCCAACACCGTGGGCCGGTATCGAAACTGCGATCCGCTCACCCTGGGCTACATCATCCGGCAGACAGTGGAGAAACAAGGGGAGACGTACCTCTCCTGGCCCCAGAAGGCGCTCTTTGACCGCATCGGCATCCGCAGGCAGGTGCTCGAACCGGATCCGTACGGAAACTTCCTCCTGACCGGCTACGACTATGGAACCGGGCGCAACTGGGCCCGCCTGGGGCTTCTCTACCTGCGGGACGGCATGTGGCAGGGGGAGCGGATTCTGCCCGAGAACTGGGCCGATTTTGTCAGCAC